>JBBSIK010000421.1:0-3260 GCA_038232115.1 Chloroflexia bacterium | reverse complement strand
TCCCCCAGTCCGCACAAGAGGGAGCCATGAGCGTCGTCGCCAGGATTTCGAGAAGCAAAAATAGGTCAGTGTCCACCACCGCCGTTTCGGTGGTACTGGGACTTTTCGTTATACTGTTCATCGTGCGCTTCGGGCAGGAATTGCTGTTGGAGCACGCGCTTACCGATAAGGCCACCATCCAGATGCGCGCCAACGCGCAACTCAAGGACAAGAACACTCGCCTGAAGGCCAGCTTGCAGTACTTCCAATCCACGAAGTATATCGAGCAACGCGCCCGCGAGGACCTTAATCTGCGCGGCCAGGACGAAGAGGTGCTCATCCCGGCGGGCCTCGATAGCGCCAATGGTAGCACAGGCGATAACAACACTAAAAAAACGGAGGCGACTGCTCAAGCCGGGAACGCCGAAACGCCAACCAACACTGAAAAATGGTTTCAGCTTTTCCAGGCTCCGGCACCCGCCCAGACTTCGCCTTGACATTGCGCTGGCGGCCCTGTATAATACGGAAGTGACGCGGGGTGGAGCAGTGGAAGCTCGTTGGGCTCATAACCCAAAGGTCGTAGGTTCGAATCCTACCCCCGCTACCATGAGAGGCCGAAAGGCCTCTTTTTTGTTGCCTTTTCCATGCTGTGATAGAATAGCTATTACCCGACACATGCGTGTATCTTTTCTCTGATGGGCAGATACTCACCGCGTGCTATATAATCCGCATTTGAGAACAGGAGACAATAATGGCAACAAAGACAGTACCTGCTCGCTCCGACATCGCACAAGAGCATAAGTGGAATCTGGAGGCGATTTACCCGCAGGACGCACAGTGGGAGGACGATTTTAGCACCATCAGCCCTCTTATACAAGAAGTCGCAGGCTACAAAGGTCGGCTCGGTGAGAGCGCCGATACCCTTCTGTCGACGCTCGAACTGCGTGACCGGATCGGCGAGCAACTCTCTAAGCTGTTCAGCTATGCTCGCATGCGCCGAGATGAAGATAATACCAACGCTCAGTACCAGGCGCTCACCGATCGCGCCCTCGCCCTCTGGACCCGCGTCCAGGAATCTACATCTTACCTCAACCCCGAACTGCTCGAATTAGGTGTAGACAAAATAGAGTCATTCATGCAGGAAAACGAAGCTCTACGGCTGTATGAGCACGAGATGGACGATCTGTTTCGAGAGGCCGAACACATGCTTAGCGAGCGCGAAGAGGCTCTGCTCGCGGGTGTGGGCGAGTTGTCGTCCGGCCCCGAAACGACCTACGACATGCTGACAAGCGCCGACATGACGTATGGCACTATTAAGGACGAGGAAGGCTCAGAGGTCGAGCTTAGTCAGGGCCGCTACTTCCGCTATGTTCGCTCTTCCGACCGCCGTGTGCGCGAAGATGCGTTTCACACCTTCCATGATGCCTTCCGCAGAAACCGCAACACCATAGCAAGCACCTACTCAACCCAGGTGAAGTCGGACATCTTCTACGCAAAAACGCGCAAGTACGGCTCGGCCCTCGAAGCGTCTCTGTCCCACGACAACATCCCAGTTAGCGTGTACACGGGCCTGATTGACGCTGTGCATGAGAATATGCACCTGATGGACCGTTACCTGGAACTACGCAAGCGGCAGCTAGGGCTGGATGAGTTACATATGTGGGACCTGCACGTGCCTCTGGTGCCTGAGGCCGACGAAGAGATCCCCTACGAGCGCGCCACCGAGATGGTCACAAATGCAGTGGAACCTATGGGCAAAGACTATCTGTCGGGGGTACGGCAGGGCTTCGGCTCGCGCTGGACCGACGTATTCGAGACGAACAACAAGACACCGGGCGCTTATAGCTGGGGAGTATACGGGGTACACCCGTTTATGCTGCTCAACTATCAGGACAACCTGCGGGACGTGTTTACGCTGGCGCACGAGATGGGCCACTCGATGCACACCTACTACTCCTTCAAAACGCAGCCGTTCGTGTACTCAGAGTACACGCTGTTCGTAGCCGAGGTCGCATCCACTCTGAACGAGGAGATGCTCATCCATCACCTGCTGGAGACGACCGAGAGCCGCGACGTAAAGCTGGCCGTCGTCAACTACAGCCTGGAGCAGTTCAGGACGACGCTTTTCCGGCAGACGATGTTCGCCGAGTATGAGAAGATCGCCCACGAGCGGGCGGAGGCCGGGGAAGCCCTCACCGCTGACCTGCTTTCCCAAATACACTATGACCTGAACAAGCTGTATCACGGCAAGGGTATTGTGGTGGACGAGGATGTGGCGATAGAGTGGGCGCGCATCCCACATTTCTACCGCAGCTTCTACGTCTACAAGTATTCCACCGGCATCTCGGCAGCCGTCGCCCTGTCGCAGCAAATCATCAACGAGGGGCAGCCCGCCGTTGACCGCTACCTTGGCTTCCTGAGCAAAGGCGGCAGCGACTACTCGATTAACCTCCTGCGCGACGCCGGTGTGGACATGACCTCGCCACAACCCGTGCGCCAGGCGCTACATATGTTTGGCAAGCGCCTCGATCAGATGGAGACGCTGTTGGGCGCGCCGGTGGCGTAGAGATCAGGGGCTAGGGTAAGTGTTCAGAGTAGGGGTGCAAAAGGGAAGTGTGAGAAGTCAGTGCATGGTTGGCGATGGTATTGTTCATCGATTACCCTTACCAGGACCCACTTGTCTCTTTAAGGAATATTGATGAACTGTCCTCACTGCTCATCCCCGACGACCACTCTCCTGTCCAGGAAAACCTCCCTCGGCTATCCGGTTTTCCGGTGCAAAAGCTGCCGCCGCGTCTTCAACGAAAGAACTGCTACTCCTTACAATTACCTCGCGTTCCCAACTGATATTGTACTTCTGGTGGTACTGTGGCGTTTGCGGTACAAACTCAGCCTTCGAGACCTTGCCGAGATGTTCCTGGAGCGCGGCTTCGAGTTTATCAAGGAAACTGTATGCGATCGAGGCAGTCCGCGAGTGGGAAGAGCGGCCCCCGCTACGCTCATGCCCCGCTCATCACACAGCAACTACGTGCCAAGCGTCGGGGCAAAGCTGGGAAATCATGGTGTTGCGACGAGACTTACGTGCGTGTCGGGGGCAAGTGGTGCTACCTCTACAGGGCAATCGATCGAGATGGCAACCTGGTAGACTCAATGCTCTCGGAACACAGGGATATGGCCTCGGCCAAACGTTTCTTCGCACAGGCTAAGGATGTGGTGGGTCATAAGCCGGTGCGCGTGACTACCGATGCGCACAACTCGTATCCTCGTGCTATACGGAGAGT
>JBBSIK010000420.1:0-3282 GCA_038232115.1 Chloroflexia bacterium | reverse complement strand
TTTATAGGCACATCTTATGCGCGACAGTGGTCCTGATAACGGACTGGCACAATCTCTCGCTTTTGCCGCACAGTTGGGGTTTGCGATTGCGTGCCCCATGGTAGCCTTCATTGGCGGTGGAGCCTGGCTGGACAGCAAGGTTGGTACTACGCCTCTGCTGCTTTTTGTAGGCATCCTGCTAGGCGTTCTGGGAGCGGCGGGTACCTTATACCAGATAATCAGACTCCAAACGACGAAAACGTCTCGCGGCGACCGGTCCTCGGCACCATATAAGGTCGAGCAGAAGCGCAACAATGCGGGCACGAAAGGTGCAGATAAGCGCCGAGGGAACGGGCGGTAACACTATCATTAGATTTTAGGTTTTGGATTACAGAACCCGATCTAAAGTTTCATGTGTAAAATTGAGCAAGGGCCAAAACGCCCGCAGGCCAATGACGACCGGCAGGTGACCGGTACACTTCAAAGAGGAAGCAGCCCTTTATGGATAAAATAGACCTCCAGTCTAAACTTCCCCCGATCAGTATCAAGGCCGAGACTCTCTTCGATATTCCGACTCCTTTTGGCGCCCTCCATTTCACCAACTCTATGCTCTACACGGTTATCGTCATGGCGGTAATCGTGCTATTCTTCGCACTTGCCACCCGTCGCATGAGCCTTGTCCCCAAGGGTGCGCAGAACTTCGGCGAGGCGGTCGTTGAGTTTCTCCTGGGCATCACTGAAGGTACCGCAGGCAGGCGCGTTGGTCGTCGCATCTTCCCTCTTATCGCTACCCTGTTTATCTTTATTATCACAGCCAACTGGTCAGGCTTGCTACCTGGTGTGGGCACTGTTGGGCACTGCGTCGCCGAACCCCAAGCCACGTCCGGCTCCAGTGGCTACGTAATCAAGACAGCGGCTCCCCAGCCGCTCCCTTCTCAGCAGCAGCCTGCCCCAACTGGTGGTCTGCCGAAGCCCAACTGCCCCGAAGGCACCGCCTTCGTTCCTTACTTGCGCGCGGTGAACGCCGACCTCAACACAACGCTGGCAATGGCGCTTATCGCGGTTGTTGTAGTGCAGGTGGCAGGGGTTGCAGCACACGGATTCGGTGGTTACCTCAAGGAGTTGGTGACGCCGTGGCCCCTGGCCCCTCTACATATCGTCGGCGAACTCGCACGAGTGGTTTCCCTCTCCTTCCGTTTGTTTGGCAACATCTTTGGTGGAGAAGTGCTGGTGACCGTTATGTACGTACTGCTCGGCACCGCATTTGTAGGGTTCGGCACAGTGATCTTCCTGGGACTTGAGTTGTTGTTCGGCTTTATCCAAGCTCTCCTCTTCTCGCTCCTGACACTTGTTTACATCTCAATTGCGGTGGCAGGACATGGCGGCGGAGACCACAAGCCCGAAGCGGTCGGACACGCTGAGGTCGGCTCTGTGGAACTACTTGGGCAGCAGGTGGGTGCAAGGCTATCAGGCCAGCCTGTGCCGGGTACCACACCCAGGAGCAATACCGAGCGACATGTGGGTGGCTGAGGAAGCTGTCCGATTACTAAGTGAGAAGTGGAAGCCTCTATGCTTCCGGCTCAAAACTGAGGCCATATGGCCCCCGCGAAGAGTGGGAGTTTACTAACCAATATATTCAGGATATTCAGGAGGAAGAATCGTGGAGTTGATGCTCATAAACTTTTTGGCCCAAACAGCCCAGGGCGCTACGGACGGTGGTGGGTTATCACGCGAAGCCGCCAAGCTAATCGGGGCCGGCCTGGCTATGGGTCTGGGCGCTATTGGTCCCGGTATCGGTCTGGGCATCGGCACATTGGGTGCTACGCAGGCCATTGGCCGCAACCCCGACGCAGAAGGTCCCATCCGCACAGCCATGATCCTCGGCCTGGGATTCGCCGAAGCGGTCGCTATTTACGCGCTGGTGGTTGCTCTGGTAATCTTCTTCGTCGGCTAGTGCGATTTTAGATTTTAGGTTTTGGATTTGTTGAAAGGCAATCCAAAACCTAAAATCTAAAATCGAAAGAGGGGTTCTGCCATGTTTGAACAGATGGGTATTTTATGGGGTAACCTGCTCTGGCAGATGCTGGCGTTTATCTTGCTCATCTTTCTACTGCGCCGTTTTGCATATGGCCCCGTGGTGAAGCTGCTCGACGAGCGGGCGAACCGGATCAGCGAGAGCATGGAGCAGGCCGAACAGATCAGGACGGACAACCAGAATGCCGCCAAACGAGCGTCGGAGATCATCGCTGAAGCGCAGGTGCAGACCCGCGAGATGCTTGCCCAGGCTAACCAGATGAGCCAGCGCACAATTGCTGCCGCTCAGGAAGAGGCCCGGACTCAACGCGAGCGACTTCTGGCCGACGCGCATACACAGATCGAATCCGATACGCAGCGGGCCAAGGAAGAACTGCAACATGAAGTGGCGCGCTTGGCGATCATGGCCGCCGGCAGGGTGATCGGCAGGTCACTGGACTCGCAGGACCACTCTCGGCTAATAGATGAGGCGCTCGCGGACGCTGAACGTCAACGCGGCGGCTTCGCGAGAGGATAGTACGTATTGCGTATTGAGTAAGGTGACGACGCAATACGCATCAGGAGTGACACGTGGCACTACGTGGAGGAGCAGCGCGGAGGTACGCGCAGGCTATCTTGGATCTGGCAAAGAGAGACAATAGCCTCGACCTTTGGCTGAGCGATCTCAAGGTACTCAATGGGGTGTTTGGCACAGCGGGCGCTGTGAACGCGCTTGAGAATCCGAAGCTGACCGAGGAAGCACGGCAGGCCTTTGTGGAGAGGCTCATCCCAAAGGATACAGTTCAAGCACTGGCTCGCAATTTCATGCTCTTGCTAATCCGGCGTGAGCGTGTCGAACTGTTGCCCCGCGTCCTGGATATATTTCAGACGATGTACAACAACGAGAAGGGGATCGTGATCGCTGACGTGGTTACGGCCGTTCCTCTGGACGAGGCCCAGAAGCAGAGAGTTCAGACGCAGCTTGCTCAGATCACGGGCGGCAAGCAAATCGAGTTGCGCTTGCATGAGGACCCTAGAATACTAGGTGGCATGGTGGCCCGTATCGGTGATGAACTTCTCGACGCAAGTGTGGCTACTCGCCTGGCTAGACTGGCTGAAAGGCTGACGTAAAGAGTCGTCAGTTATAGGTAAACGTTTCAGTACTGATACCTGACGACTGTATAGGAGAATATTATGGCTCTACGCGCAGAAGAAATAAGTAAACTAATTAGCGACGAAATACAGAACTTTGGGCAGCCGGCGCGCACGGTCAATGTGGGTACTGTCGTG
>JBBSIK010000419.1:0-3297 GCA_038232115.1 Chloroflexia bacterium | reverse complement strand
TAACCCAAGTCTGAACACTTACGACCGAACGACACCTTGACCCTCTCCCCACATTGGTAGTATATTAAGGTAAGCACGCTGTCCACAGAGCGTGCCTATTTGCACACTCCAGCACATTCACTCCCCACATGACGGCCAACAAGCATACAGGCAATCAGATATGAGCGTAGCGGACCTCAATTCAGGTAGCGACGGGGTTGCTGCCCCTAGCTCCAAACGCAACGCAGCCCCGCAAGACAGCCATGTGGCCGGCCAGGAAGCCGCGCGCCCACAGTTACAAGTCATAGAGGGTCACGAGCCGGCACCGGCACCCAGGCGCGACCATCATTCTCACCGCCCTACCATCGACACGCTGATAAAGGCTGTTCATAGCTACAACCCAGGGGCCGATGTGACCATGCTCAAGGCTGCGTACCACCTGGCGGAGCAGGCGCACGACGGCCAGAATCGCGGCACGGGCGAGCCTTATATCACCCACCCGCTTACTGTTGCTATCATCCTTGCCGAGATGCGCCTCGATATTGAGACGCTACAAGCAACCCTCCTCCACGACGCGATAGAGGACACGCCCGTCACGTATGAAGACATAAAAGCGCAGTTCGGGCCGACGGTTGCGCACCTTGTGGAGGGCGTGACCAAACTCGGCACGATACCCAGGCTGCACACGCGGGGTCAGGGGTCAGGCGCTGGGGGTCAGGACGGGGGTAAATCTGAGGGAAAGGCCGAGAAAGACAAGGGTGAGAAAGCCCAGCGCGAGGCGCAGCAGGCCGAGAACCTGCGCAAAATGTTCCTCGCTATGTTCGACGATCCTCGCGTGGTGCTCATCAAGCTGGCAGACCGCCTTCATAATATGCGTACTCTGCAAGGTGTGCCCCGCGAGAAGCAGCAGCGCATAGCGGCTCAGACTCTCGAAATATACGCGCCCCTCGCCAACCGCCTCGGTATGTGGCAGATGAAAGGCGAACTGGAAGACCTATCCTTCTCCTATCTCAATCCCGTTGGATATACCGAACTGACGGACATGCTCAAGGAGACCAAGGCGGCCCGCGACCGCTATCTCAAGCGTGTGATCGGCACATTGGAGAAGAACCTGAACGAGGCGGGAATAGAGTCTTCGATCAAAGGCCGCGTGAAGCACGTCTACTCGCTCTGGCAGAAAATGCAGCGCAAGCACCGTCCTATGGAGCACATATATGACGTACTGGCCGTACGCATCATAGTCGCCTCGAAGCAGGACTGCTATGCCGCCCTCGGCATCATCCATTCGCTGTGGCCGCCTATCCCCGGCGAGTTCGATGATTATATTGCCCGCCCCAAAGAGTCGATGTACCAGTCGCTGCACACCGCTGTGTGGGCGCTCGACAACAAGCCTCTGGAGATACAGATACGCACCCAGGAGATGCATGAGATAGCCGAGTTCGGCATCGCGGCTCACTGGCGCTACAAAGAGCAACGTGGCGGCAAGCGCGACCAGCAGTACGAGGAGAAGATTGCGTGGCTGCGAAGGCTCATGTCGTGGCGCGACGAGGTGGAGAGCGCCCAGGACTTCGTCGATTCGCTCAAGAGCGACCTTTTCCAGGAGCACATCTACGTATTCACACCCCAGGGCGACATTTTCGAGCTACCGAGGGGCGCGACGCCAATAGACTTCGCCTTCCGCGTCCACTCGGACCTCGGCTACCAATGCGGCGGCGCAAGGATGAATAATAAGCTGGTGCCGCTGGATACGTCTCTGGAAAACGGCGCGGTGGTTAGCATCATCAAGGACAGGAACCGCGTCGGCCCATCACGCGATTGGCTGCAATCGGACAGGTTCCTCAAGACGGCCAACGCTCGTCAGAAGGTGCGCCAGTATTTCCGCAAGCAGCGCCGCGACGAGAACATCGCTCAGGGCCGCGCCATACTCGACCAGACGCTCAAGCACCTGGGGCTGCTCCATGTGTCGCATATTGATGTGCTGGCATACTTCCCCAGGTACAACACCCTGGATGATTTTCTGGAGGCTATCGGCAACACCGATATAAGCCCGCAGAATATCACGTCGAAGCTGGGCGAGTTCCGCCAGGAAGATATACTGTTGCCCAAGGACGATGCGCCCGCCCTCACCGTGCCCACCGGCCTGACGACGGTGCCTACAAGCCAGCCTACCATGCATGTGGGCGACCTGGCGGGCATACTTACCTCGCTGGGACGCTGCTGCAAGCCGATGCCCGGCGACGAGATTATCGGCTACACCACCAAGGGCCGCGGCATCACGGTGCATAGGGCGGACTGCTCTAACCTTCAGTCAGTGCAGGACCCTGAGCGACTGGTGCGCGTGTCGTGGGGTGCGAAAGGCTCGGCCAAGTACCCCGCCGGCGTGCGCATTGAAGGGCTGGACCGAGTGGGCCTCTTGCGCGATGTGACGGCTGTACTGGCTGACGAGAAGGTGAATCTGATTAGCATCCACACCCACAAAAAGCCTAGCCTTGCCACCTCCACCATCATTATGACGCTCGATGTGACCAGCGTGGACCAACTTTACCAGCTAATGGACCGTCTCTCTGCCATCCGAGGAGTATTTCGCGTGCGCAGAGACACGGGAAGTAATGAGGAGTAATTCTTAATGTTTAATTCTTAATTAGGGTTTGGTTGCCGAAGCGGCTGTGTTTGATGGGATCGGGAGCAATTAAGAATTAAACATTAAGAATTAAGCGTTCCGACGAAGGAGGAGACTTTGCCCGACAGAGTGGCTTTTACTATACCGGGGTTGAATATACCTGTGCATTGGTATGGCATTATGATAATGCTGGGAGTGCTTTCGGCGTCTTATCTCGCCTTCAGGGAGGCCAGGCGGCGAGGGGAGGACCCCGACCATGTGTGGCAGCTATTCCCGTGGGTGCTCGTGCTCGGCATTTTGGGCGCGAGGCTCGGCTGGGTCATATCTGAGGCGAACAGCCACCAGTTCAAGGACTTCTGGGAGATATTCGCTATCTCGCAGGGTGGCCTGAGCATCCAGGGTGCGCTCATCGGCGGCATATTGGCCGTGGTCGTCTACTGCCGCCGCTACAAGCTCTCCTTCTTCAAGTGGGCCGACATCATCGTGCCCGGTCTGGCATTGGCCCAGGCGATAGGCCGCTGGGGTAACTTCTTCAACCAGGAAGCATTTGGCCGGCCCACCAAGCTGCCATGGGGTATCCCCATTGATGTGAACCGCCAGGCGGAAGTGGCAGGCCCTAATGCGGGCTTTACGCCGTCATCGAGCCTACGCTTCCACCCCACTTTCGCTTATGAGATGATCTGGGACCTGCTCAACTT
>JBBSIK010000418.1:0-3297 GCA_038232115.1 Chloroflexia bacterium | reverse complement strand
CATGTGTTGGGAGATGAAATCGCTGCCGTGATCGGTGTAGAAGAAGTCAGGAATGCCGCAGACGTGCCAATGCGCCTATGGAGCGCAGCGCAATCCCTTGCGCCACACCCCGCTTCGCTCATGCCTGTCGTAGAGCCAACGACGTCTGCAACGCCGAGGGTGCCTGGAAACTGAGCAGGTAGCCTGCTACCGCTCGGCTGTAATCATCGAGGATCACGCTCAGCCAGGGCCTCCTAGGTTTGCCAGTGGGGTCGAGCAGCCATATATCTAGGAGGCAGTGATCCGCCTGCCACATCTCATTGGGACGAGTGGCTTCGCGCCGGTACAGCAAGTCGAATGCTTCCTGGTAGACCTTGGAACCCTCCTGTGCCAGGGTGCGCAAGCCAGGATCGATGCGACCGATAATGCTACAGACGCTACTGTAGCTGGGAACGGGCCAACCCTGCTGAGGGGCAATTGCTGCTACCTGGCGATACACGGCAGCCGCAGAGGGCGCGGGTGTGCGCAGGGCCAACCCCTCAATGAGTTGCACCAGTTGTGGGTGCATGCGATGGGTGGAGCGGTCGCGGCGTAGCTGACGACAGAGACCTACCAATCCATGCTTGTGATACCTATGGAGCCAGCGCTGCATGGTCCGCAGGGGACGGCATACTGTTTTGCCAGGCTCGTCAAGGCTACCCCGTCTTCCAGATGCGGCCGCAAGAGTTGGAAGCGGCGCAGAGCGGCATCTCGCACAGGGGCGGGGTAATTGGTCAGGGGTGACAAGGGCGATAGGTCGGACATAGTCGTCTCGCATGTGGTCATCAGGACATGGTATGTTTGGAGTACCTGGAGTACTTTGCGTCGAGTCTACTACTGCCGCAGAGCGCGAGGAAGGGTTTGCACCAAAAAGAGGAAGAGGACTATGCCGAGTTGTGTCCGAATTATCTGAGAGCTAGAAGCGTGAGATACGCCATATATCGCTGGCTACTTTACGCCAGATAATTCTGCGCTTTACATTACCCTTACTGCTTTGGGTACTTAATCTACTCGGTTTTCCTGTTCAGTACCTCTGCCGGTTTGCCTAGAGGGTCCGAGATACAGATGGAATAATCCCGGCTTGAGAGCCTGCTACTTACTTTCTGTATCTCGTCTTGTCAGCGTTATTCTCCGCAGAGTCAACCCAGCAGCCAAGCAGAGTGCAGCAAGTAGCGCCAGCCAGTTGAGGACGGATGCGGGGAGTAACCTGGTTGCGCCGGTACGCGGCATGCCCATATTCACAGAACCACTACCTGCGGTGGTTGAAGTGGCGGTTGCGCTGCTTTGGCCACCCGAGTGGCCCCCTTGTTCAGGGCTGCCTGGATTCGGAGTGTATATGAGTGATCTGATCTTCCCATTCTCCACAATGGCATCGGCGCTATATTCCACCGGCTGCATTCCTCTATCTCGCTGTGCTGAGGTAGAACGGGCCTCCATCCAGGTCAGCGTGCCATTTACAATATGTGGCGCGCTTACCAGTTGGACCCTGAGATCTTGCGCTGCCCAGTCCTGGAGAACTGCCCGTATTTCGCCTTTGCCCTCATAGCCGACAAGCACGTCTCCTTCGACGTTTTCCGTTGTTAGAAATGCATCATCGAGTAAAGCCAGCGCCCCTTCAACATCGTGCCTATCTAGTGCGGATACCCACAGGGCCGCAAGCTCTTCCGATCCTCCGACCTGTGTCTGCGCGTGGGCCACTGCTGACCGACCAACTGATATTGGCACAATTAAACCGACCGCTAGTGCAAAAAGGAGAAAGGTTCTGGTTCTTACCTTCATCTGGGGACTCCATACCGGCGGCTTATTATGTGACATATTTCGATTGATACCGCACACAGAGTGAGCGTGTAAAGTGCGTGCTACCCATCACGTGAACTGCTGAATGCTGAACCAACCGTACCTTGCCTCGCACCGCACCGGCACGCGCATTGTGAACGTCACTGGCGTAAATATACTTATTATAATAGCATAGTACATATTGGCGGGTATTACCAACTATTTTCAAGTCTGGGAGGTGTGCGGAACACCTGGGGCATCAGCGTCCAATCTTCTTTTAGCAGCACAAGATGTCCTACCTTGATGGCTGTGTCAATACTGGCCACGCCCATTGCTATGCCAACGTTGGCTTGTGCTAGCGCCGGTGCATCGTTTACGCCGTCACCCACCATGACGACTATATGGCCTTTAGCTTGATATTCCTTTACAGTGGCGATCTTATCTTCGGGCAGGAGATTGGCTCTATAATCTACGCCGAGCAGTTGTGCCCGAATGTAGGCCGTGCGCTCATTATCGCTCGTGAGCAGGCTCTATCTTCTTCATGCCAAGCGCCCCAGCCCTCTTTGAAGCCGTAATAGACGATGACCAGCCGTGCAAGAGGGTCTGCCCACCACCAACCAAAGGCCACGTTCAGCACCAGGCCGGC
Organism: Chloroflexia bacterium; assembly: GCA_038232115.1. Classification (GTDB taxonomy): domain Bacteria; phylum Chloroflexota; class Chloroflexia; order QHBQ01; family JADMIH01; genus JADMIH01. The sequence goes on along the minus strand of JBBSIK010000418.1, from coordinate 857 downwards.
GAGCACGGCGGCTGCTAAGTAGGCGTCAACCAGGGTCACGCGCCCCTCGGTTATGAGCACAGGGTTGTTCAACTGTCTCCCGGTGCGCGCCTTGCCCCACGCCAGCAGGAGCATAACAATCAAAGTTGCTGCCAGCCAAGCAATACCCGCCCCTGACGTGCCAGGGTGTGCTTGAGCAAACAAGGTGCGCGCGGACTGTGCCAGCACATAAACAGCAAGCGCAAAGAAGGCAACACTATAAGACGCAGGGCCCACCGTTCACGGTTATGGCCCGGCTCACGTCCTACACTTTTTAGCTGCCAGATCACTATCACAGAAGCGAATATCTCGATAAGCGAATCCAGCCCAAAGCCCGCCAGAGCCACAGAGTTTACGGCGAAAGCTGCCATCACGACTACAGCAGTGCCTATCACGTTCCAACCCAGCGTTATGTACTCAAGAAGCAAACCCCGCCCCAGTAACGTAGAGCGCAGTGCAGATGCAGGCTCTTTCATAGCGTATCTCTCCTCCGTTAGCCGATTTCTACCACGTAGCTTATCTTTATTCTAGCTTGGGCAGGTACTCAATGCAACACTTGTTGCATTATGGCGCTCGTGAGTGTAGAATGGCAATGTAATGGATGTAACAGTTGTTGCATTTAGCGAGGTTGCACCTATGGTAGCTCACAAGTGGTTGCTCTTCTTGCCTCAGCTTCCTTCATATCCTTCCAGCCTGCGGGTGATGGTATGGCGGGGAAGTGTCAGAACTCAGAGCGCACAATCGCCTCTCTCACGCTTTGAGCCTTCTACCTGAAGCTTAGCCGAACCAATCGCGTGCTGCTAGGCTGCCATCAGCAGGTATTGCAGGGAATCGAATCT
>JBBSIK010000417.1:0-3299 GCA_038232115.1 Chloroflexia bacterium | reverse complement strand
GACGGGCCGCCTGCTCACTGCGCTCGGCTCGTGCACCCGTGCCTCCGACCTCCGATTGACCCCGTTCCCATCCTGCGGCGTATGCTGGCAACCACGCTGTGGCCTTGCTGACCTGCGCCCGGAGCACGGTCTTTTCCGCCGTAGTTGTTGCTTTCATCGTTCGATGCATTTCCTGCGCGCTAACCTCAGTGCTGCCCGAAGGCCACGTGCGCAAGCCTATTGTAGACCGAGCCTCCCGCTTGAAGCGTGCTCTGCATCAGGCTCACCGCGCCTACGCTAAACGAAGCCGGTGCCGGTATAATGGTGTCCGTAAGTGAGAGCACACGAGAGAGTGGGGTCAACTCATTCGGGCGCACACTTTCACGAACCCGGCCAATGGTCATATGAGGGCTGAAGGGCTTGTCAGCTTTGTAGCCAGGCGACGCCAGATTGCTCTGTACACTTTCAGCCAGGAAAAGCGCGGCCTCCGTATCACCGGACAACCCAACCCACAGCACGCGCGGCCGCCTCACATTCGGAAAGGCCCCAAGACCGCTCACCTCCAGCGTGAACGGCTTTGCTCCCGCTACTGACTGCGTAAGGGCCTGCTCGATCTGCGGTATGCGATCTGTAGGTGTTTCGCCGAGGAATTGCAGCGTTATATGTATCTCCTCAGGCCGCGTCCACCGCACCAGGCTGGCAGCTGCCCCCAGATTGACGCGAGTCTGCTCCTGTATCGCCGAAAGCACCGCCAACACATCACCCGGCAACTCAATCGCCACGAACAGTCGCGCCTTAGCTGTATCTACCTGCAATGGTGAACTCCTCTGATCAGTTCCGAGTTGAAAGTACCGAGTACTGAGTAGCTATCAGTTACCAGTAAAGAACCCCTTCATAACCTTTGCGCATACTTTGCGTCTTTGCGTTTCGTCTCCCCCCTAGCCCCTGACCCCTAGAACCTCAAATCCCACGACCTCAGCGTTTCGAGCAGGCGATGGTTGGTGAGATCGAGGTGGATGGGAGTGATGGAGACGTAGCCTTCCTCGATGGCGGCCACATCGGTGCCTTCTTCGGGGTGGTTGGTCACTTCCAGCCCGCCCATCCAGTAATATTTGCGACCTCGCAGGTCCTCTCGTTCGACAAGTTGGTCCTGGTAGACGCGCTTGCCGAGGCGGGTGATCTGCACGCCCTTGATCTCGTCGTGAGCTAGACTGGGCACATTCACGTTGAGCAGTATGTCCCTCTCCAATCCACGCTTCGCCACCTGATCCACGAGCCGTGCTACCGCCGCCGCCGCCACCTCTATCTGCCATATCGGGTTGATGTCGGTTGACACCGCAATGGCGGGTATTTCATTGATCACCGACTCCATGGCGGCGGCCACCGTGCCTGAGTAGGTAATATCATCACCCAGGTTGAAGCCGTGGTTGATGCCGGAGACTACCAATTCGGGCAGTTCGGGCAGGAAGCCAAGCGCCGCCAGGGCTACGCAATCAGAGGGTGAGCCGTCGGCGGCATAGGCCAGAGTGCCGTCCTTCAGGGGCATTTGAGTGACGCGGATAGGCTTGTCCATTGTGCGGCTATGGCCCGAAGTGGACCAGTTGCGGTCGGGCGCGATGATCGTGATCACGTGGTTGGGTGCAAGTGCGGTGTGCAGGGCAAGCAGGCCGTCCGAAGTCACACCGTCGTCGTTGGTGAGGAGGATACGCACGCTACACCCTCTTCCAGCGAATGCCCTGTGGGGTGTCCTCTATCTCGATGCCCGCTTCCTTGAGTTGTGCGCGCAGTGCGTCGGCGCGTGCGAAGTCGCGGGCCTTGCGGGCTGCCTGCCGCTCGTCAATGAGGGCCTGTAGCTCCGGGGGAAGTTGCGCCGACATGCGTTTTTCGGCCTTCTCTTTGAGGCGTAGACCAAGCACCTGGTCCCAGTCGTACAAGGTGTGCAGTATGGCGGTAGGCTGCTCGCGGCGATTCGCCTCGGTGATAAGCTCGTGTACGGCTGCCAGCGCGCCCGGCATGTTCAAGTCGTCGTTGATGGCGGCGACGAAGCGGTCCTTGAAGGGCTGCTGCCACTCGTCATTGCCCGTGCCATCTTGCGAGGGCATTTGCGAGGCGCGGGTCACGAAGTCATACAGCCCTTCTAGCGCATTCGTCGCGGCTTTCATAGATTCCGGGGTGTAGTTCAACTGCGCGCGGTACTTGGCCGAGAAGCAGAAGTAGCGGAAGGTTAATGGGTCGTACCCCTGATCTACAAGGTCTTGGAGAACCAGGAAGCCCCCACCCTGGTTGAGTGGCGCGATACCCTCGCCCATGTCGCGCACCTGGCTAGTAATACCTGGATCCTCAGCAGTGCCCGCCGCTATCGAGCCTGTGGCGGCACCGGTTCTCTTGCTCATCTTGCCCGCGTTTATCAGCAAGAACTCGGCGTGCATCCAGTAGTTGACGAACTGCTTGCCCGTGCAGCCCACGCTCTGGGCGATTTCGTTCTCGTGGTGTATCGGAATATGGTCCACCCCGCCGCAGTGTATGTCAAACGTCTCGCCCAGGTACTTCATAGACATGGCCGAACACTCGATGTGCCAGCCAGGGTAGCCTCGGCCCCACGGCGAGTCCCACTGCATGATGTGCTCAGGTCCTGCGAACTTCCAGAGCGCAAAGTCGGCTGGGGTGTGTTTCTCAGGGTTGACTTCAACGCGCGCCCCAGCCTCCTTCTGCTCCAGCGACTCACCCGATAGTTGACCGTACTGGGGGAAGGTCGAAACGTCGAAATAGACCCCGTCGCTGATAATATATGCGTGACCGCGCTCGAACAAGCACTGCACAAGGTCTATCATCTCAGGTATGTGTTCCGTGGCCGGGCAGATGACAGTAGGCCTGTGTATGTTAAGCCGGTCGGTATCACAAAAGAATGCGTCTGTGTAGAATCTAGCGATGTCCCAAGGTGTCTTGCCCTCGCGCCTCATCGCTTTGATCATTCTGTCCTCGCCCTCATCCGCGTCCGAAGTGAGGTGGCCCACGTCGGTGATGTTCATCACGTGCTTGACGGTGTAGCCGTCGTATTCCAGCACGCGGGTAAGCACGTCCTCGAAGATGTAGGTGCGTAAGTTGCCGATGTGGGCGAAGTTGTAGACGGTAGGGCCGCAGGTATACAGGCCCACTTCGCCGGGGCGTATCGGCACGAACGGCTCTTTCTCGCGGGTGAGGGTGTTGTATATTGTCAGGTTGTATCGTGGTTCGGGCAAATGTGTGCCTCCTGGGGATTGCTCGCGCTCTTGTGTGCGTTTTTGTGTAATAATAGGACTACTATTATACAGTAGGGCAGG
>JBBSIK010000416.1:0-3305 GCA_038232115.1 Chloroflexia bacterium | reverse complement strand
GGGCAATATGGGAGACGAAAACGCAAAGACGCAGAGGACGCACAAAGGATTACGAAATGGTTCTTGTACCCGGAACTTTCAACTCGTTTTATGGTACATTAGAAGTATGGACGGTGAACAGGGAGAGCTTTTTATAGTAGTGGGTGGTGGGTGCTTCGGCGCGCATCATGTGCGGCATATAGAGAAGGGACGCAAGCGGGGGCGTATCTCGGCTGATGCGCGCATCATCATGGTAGATCGCAATGTGCATCCTTCAGCCCTGGACATGCCCGAAGTCGGAGAGAATCCGTACCTTACGTATGTACAAAGCGACTGGTTGGACTACATGAGAGCCAATTGGGACCTCTTGCCACCTGATACGCAAGTGGTGCCCGCGCCGGTAGCTCCACACCTGGCTTTTGAGTGGCTACTCTGGAGCTTGCGAGCGCAACTGGGTGGCGAAGACGCTCTCAGCATCGAGCCGATGTCGCACGAGTTCGGCGGCCTGCCCTACGAATATCTCGCTCCCAGTGGAGATCGCTATATCAGCGCGGCGGGCTGGATATGCCCCACCAACTGCCGCGCTCCACATATCTGCCCTATGACCCGCGATGTGCGTTTCTGGGACCTTGAGGATACCGTACGCAACTTCGCGGCGGAACACTCGGACGCGATTGCTACGGCTGTGGTCTTCAAGCCTCAGTTTCGAGTGCCCGGCGTAGACGTGCTTCGCATCGGCGACTACACGTCCGAGCGTGATAGATTGCTGGCCCTTTACATGCAGCCGCACACTGCTGGTATGCAGGTGGTTGTAGGCACCGTTTCGTCATGTCACGGAGCCGTGAGCCTGATGACGAGGGGGCATGAGCGAGAGCGGGGGGCGGCTAGAGACTAGGGGCTGGGAGACTGAAATGCAAAGCATGCGCTGAGCGTAGCCGAAGGGACACATTCTACTTTCAACTCATTCCCATTGTCCACCAGAAGAAGGAGGCTTCCTGTGCATAGGTCGGTGGCATGCAACGGGGCTATCTGTTGAACCTGCCTCTCATTCTGGGGTCGCTGGTCTTCGTGGCTACACTGGCGCTGGTGATTGCGCGACCGAAGGGTTTGCCGGATGGGGCAGCGGCGTTGGGCGGCGGTGCGGCCATGCTGTTGCTGGGCATTGTGACGGTTGGGCAGGCGGCGGGGGCGCTGGTAGACAACCTGAACGTATTCGGCTTCTTTCTGGGGCTGATGACTATATCGGCGCTGGCCGAGACTGCGGGCTTCTTCGATGCGCTGGCCCGGCTGGCTGCTAAATTATCGGGCAATAGTTCCTCCCGCCTGATGCTTAATGTCATGCTCATCGGCGTGCTGATTACAACCTTCCTCACCAACGACGCCACCGCCCTCATCCTGACGCCACTGGTATACGCCCTGGTAGTGCGGCTGCGTCTGGAACCGCTGCCCTTTATGTTCGGCTGCACCTTTATCGCCGACACAGCCTCTTTCGTCCTCCCCGTCAGCAACCCCATAAATGTGCTTGTATTGACCGCCTTTCCCCGCGATCTGTGGAACTACCTGGGGCACCTGCTCCTGCCTGCCGTGCTGGTAATTGCCGCCAACATCGGCATCTTCATGTGGATATTTCGCCGCGACCTCCATCGTCGTTTCGATCCCGCTCTCCTGGCGAGCGCACCCGGCGGAGAGGCCGAGAGGGGCGGCTACTTTATGTTCGTGGTTTGGTCGATTGGAGGGATAGCCCTGGCTTACGTGCTGGCGTCGACTTTCCGGTGGCCGATCTCGTTTGTGGCGCTCGGAGGCTCGGCATGGTTGCTGATCGGGGGATTGCTCATGCGTCGTGTGGCGTGGAGCAAGCTTGTGCAGGGTATATCGTGGCCGATCTTCGGGTTCATCGCGGGCATGCTCTTGCTGGTGCGAGGCGTGGACAATTTGGGACTGACGGCGGGCTTTGGGCGATGGCTGGTCGGACTGTCGGGTGGGCACACGGCGGGCGCTGTCGTGTCGTCTGTGTTGGGGGCTGCTGTCGGCTCCAACGCCGTCAACAACGTGCCGATGGCCCTGGTGCTCATATCTTCTATACATGCCGCCGCCCCCACCGGCCCTCTGCAAGATATGTTCGTTTATGGCACAATAGTAGGCGCAGACCTCGGCCCCAACATCACCACAGTCGGTTCGCTGGCAACTATGCTCTGGCTAATCATCCTCAGGCGTCGCGGCGTGGAAGTCTCCCCTGTAGACTACTTCCGCCTCGGCATCACCGTCACGCCCATCCTGCTGGCCCTGAGCATCCTTGCTCTATGGCTAACGTCATGAGTACGGAGTCGAAAGTTAAGAGTTGAGAGTAGGTTGTCGCACTTTCAACTCTTAACTTTCGACTCGTTTCCAAAGGAGATTGTATGCAGAACCGGAAGACATCCGTCCTAATATGCTTGAGTGGGTTGGATAGTGCGGATTTTATAGAGCGGGCGACGCCGCATGTGCCACTCGACCGCCCTATTGTGCTGCTGTACGTGGTGGATACTCGGCCCGCGCAGGATATTGGCTACATAGCGCGCAGAATGCATGGTGGCATGCAGGGGCAGGCCGGGCGTGAGGCGTTGATGGAGGCTGCTGATGACGATGTGGGTAACGCCATCTTGCAGGAGGCCACGGCCCTTTGCACCCGCATTGGCTATTCCTCGCAAACGATCACGCGCCAGATACGCAGGGGCCGCCCTGAGCAGGAGATCATAGCCACCGCCTCCCAATCCGACCTCGGCATCGGCCTGGTAGTCATCGGCTCCAGCTACAAGCGCGGTCCTCACCCTCTCATCGGCCCGGCCAGCGTCGGCCACGTAGCTCGCTTCGTGGTGGACCACTCGCCGTGTGATGTGTTGCTGCTGCGTTGAGCTTGAAACGCGAAACATGATGCGGCTTACTAAACACGGCCCGTATTGTGATTTTGTTTTTGTTGACACTTGCCAAAGCGGGGAACTCATGTCAATAGGCGACGCTATCAAACACGAGTTAGACACAGAAGATGCTATAGACGACAACCCATTGAACGTCGGAGAGAAAGTACAAAAGGACGCCGAACAACGTTCCGCTATTAGCGCGCAGGTAGTTTATGAGGCGATACGGCAGGAGGGGCAGGACGAACTGAAGCGCCCTTCCTCGGCTCTGTTCTGGTCGGGGTTGGCGGCGGGGCTTTCAATGGGCTTTTCGCTGGTTGCCGAGGCCCTCATCAACCATAGCCTGCCCAATGCAAGTTGGACTCCCCTGATATCGAAGCTCGGTTACAGCGTTGGGTACGTGTGCGCTTAACGGTGGTCGCCCACCACATT
>JBBSIK010000415.1:0-3359 GCA_038232115.1 Chloroflexia bacterium | reverse complement strand
GGCCGCAGCGTTCCACCTGGGCAATGGCATCTGGACGTTCCTGATCACTTGGGGCATAACAATCGGCAAGCGTTCGCAGCGCATATCGCAGGTAATTACGACAGCCTTTTCGCTCGTAGTCAGCGCAGTGGGTGTAGCTATCGCCATTGCCTTCGTCCTGAACAGGTCTGGCGGACTACACTTCTAGCGATTTTAGATTTTAGATTGTTCAACCGACCCAAAATCCGAAATCTAAAATCTAAAACCCAAAATCGGAGGAACCCTATGGCAGGCCCTAAAGTAATCGTCGTGGGCGGTGGCCTGGCAGGGCTTGCGGCCACCATTAAAATAACCGAGCTTGGCGGTGACGTAGACCTCTTTTCCATCGTGCCGGTGCGTCGCTCCCATTCGGTGTGCGCGCAGGGAGGCATCAACGCCGCCGTGAACACGAAGGGCGAAGGCGACTCGGCGGAGATTCACTTCGACGACACCATCTATGGCGGCGACTTCCTGGCGAACCAAACGCCTGTCAAAGATATGTGCGAGCGCGGCCCCGGCATCGTTTTCCTGCTCGACCGCATGGGTGTGATGTTCAACCGGACGCCCGAAGGCAACCTCGATTTCCGCCGCTTCGGTGGCACCATGCACCACCGCACGGCCTACGCGGGCGCTACCACCGGCCAGCAACTCCTTTATGCGCTCGACGAGCAGGTTCGCCGGCAAGAGGTTGAGGGCAAGGTAAACAAGCATGAGAACTGGGAGTTCCTCTCAGCGGTGCTCGACGACGAGGGCATTTGCCGGGGCATCATCGCCCAGGACCTTCGCACGATGGAGATACGCGCTTTCAAGGGCGACGCCGTGATCCTGGCAACAGGTGGTCCCGGTCTCATCTTTGGCCGCTCCACCAACTCTCTGATCAACACCGGCAGTGCGGCCTCGACTGTGTACCAGCAAGGCGCATATTACGCAAACGGCGAGTTCATCCAGGTACACCCCACCGCTATACCGGGTGAGGACAAACTGCGGCTCATGTCCGAGTCGATCCGTGGCGAAGGTGGCCGCGTGTGGACCTACAAGGATGGCAAGCCCTGGTACTTCCTCGAGGAGATGTACCCCGCCTATGGCAATCTTGTGCCACGCGACATCGCCACCCGCGCCATATTCGATGTTTGCGTGAGCCAAAAGCTGGGCGTGGACGGCCAGAACCAGGTATTTCTCGACATATCTCACCTCGACCCGCACATGCTGGAGGTCAAGCTGGGCGGCGTGATAGACATTTACCGCAAGTTCGTGGGCGACGACCCGACCAAAGTGCCGATGCGCATCTTCCCAGCCGTTCACTACTCGATGGGTGGCCTGTGGACCGACTTCGACGAGATGACGAGCATTCCCGGCCTGTTCGCTTCGGGTGAGGTTGATTACCAGTATCACGGGGCCAACCGCCTCGGCGCCAATTCTCTGCTCTCGTGCATTCACGGTGGCCTCTACCTGGCAGGGCCTTCGGCAATCAAGTTTGCGAAAGGTAGCGCGCATGCGGCGGATGCCGTGGGCGAAGAGCCGTTCCGGCGCGAATTGGCACGCCAGCAGGACATTTATAGGCAGCTAGTGGCGGCGAAGGGCAAAGAGAATCCATACTCGATGTGGCTTGAGATGGGCGCTGTTATGACGGACAACGTCACTGTGGTGCGCTACAACGATAGACTGCGCGAGACCGATGCGACGTTGCAGGAACTGATGAACAGGTACAAGGATATAGGCGTGCCCGACCAGTCGGGTTGGAACAACTCGTCGCTGCTGTTCACCCGCCAACTGTGGAATATGCTCGTAATGGCTCGCGTGATCACCCTGGGCGCTCTCCAGCGAGACGAGAGCCGGGGCGCTCACTACAAGCCCGACTTCCCCGAACGCGACGATGCCCGCTTCCTCAAGACTACCAAGGCTCGTTTCATGGGTCCCACAGCAGCGCCGGAGCTTACTTACGAGGACATAGACATCCAGTATATCAAGCCGAGGCCCCGCCGCTACGACATAGCCCAGAGCGCGGGTGAGGAGGCGGCCAAGCACCCAGGGGAAAAGGCCGTGGCAGCTATCAGCTCTAACGGCAAGGTTGGAGAAGTGATGAGCGCGGCGGGCACACCTCAGGCTCCGCTGGCCCAGGCGACGAAAGAGCGATAAAGCTAAAGGCGTAGAGGCCACTAAGCTAGATTTTGGAGACAAAGATGGCAGTATCAACAGACCGTAGCGGACCTGACATCGCCAGGCCGGATGGCTCCAAGACGATCCGGCTGCGAGTGCTGCGACAGGACAAGCCGCGGGACCAGCCGGACGCCAATAAACGCTGGGAAGAGTTCGACATCCCCTGGCGGCCAAGTATGAACATCATTTCGTGCCTTATGGCGATCCAGCGCAACCCGGTGACAATCGAGGGCAAGCCTACTGATGCTATTGTATGGGAGAGTAATTGCCTGGAAGAAGTGTGCGGGGCTTGCACGATGCTCATCAACGGCAAAGTGCGGCAGGCATGTTCGGCCCTCGTGGATAAACTGGCCCAGCCTATCACTATCGAACCGCTAACCTCGTTCCCAGTGGTGCGCGACCTCATCGTGAACCGCTCGCGCATATTCGAGGCATTCAAGAAAGTGCATGCCTGGGTGCCAGTGGACGGCACTTACGACCTGGGACCGGGTCCGAAGATGGACGAGAACGTGCGCCAGAAGTCGTACATACTCTCCACCTGCATGGCCTGTACTGCCTGCATGGAGGCGTGCCCCAACTTCAACGAGGATTCGCCCTTCATCGGCCCTGCTGCCATCAACCAGGCACGCCTCCACAACAGCCACCCAACCGGCGCGATGCACCGTGAAGAGCGGCTTGAGGCGCTGCTAGGGGAGGGTGGCATAGCATACTGCGGCAACGACCAGAACTGCGTGCGCGTCTGCCCCAAAGGTATCCCGTTAACAGAGTCGATTGCCGAGATGAACAAGCAGGTGAACCTGTACGCGCTGAAGAGCCTGTTCACGAAGTAGAAGCATAACGAAGTATAGGGGTAGATGCAACAGCTCGGGTTTCTGCACCCGACCTGTTGCATAAGACTTTCGCCTGTGACGCTCGAACCACGGTTTAATTGCGCGGAAACTGGGCACTACGAGCAAAAGCCCCACTTACTCTTTGGCATCCTACAAATCCCCACTCTGGCCAGAGAGACAACTATCTGTCAGAAAAAACATTGTGAAAAAGTTGACAAAGTCCACATCTTTTGCTATACTCAGGTTGAAGAAATTCGGAGAGCAAGAGACATCAAGGGGCATATCGAAGCGACTATCGAGTCGCTGTGCTCGACCTGTTGATGCTTGAAGCGCGCAGGGGTGCTGTGATATAAT
>JBBSIK010000414.1:0-3359 GCA_038232115.1 Chloroflexia bacterium | reverse complement strand
CACTTGCGCAACATACTGGATAAGTTGCAACTGCGCAACCGCCAGCAGGCTGCTGCGTATGCCGTGCAGGAGGGCCTGATCTCTCGCATGATACCAGGCAGCAGCATGTACTCGAGCACGTATGCCAGCAACAGCACCGCAGGGACCTACGACTTCAAGGTCATGCCCCGCAATCCAGAGCCTCGCTCGGCCCATGCCGCAAGAAACGGCCGCAAAATCAATTTGGGGTAGAGGTAGCTTTCTTTACAGAGCATTCGCTCTTCGCTAGAAATAACACAGTGGGTGCCACCAGGCACCCCTTTTCGTTGCCCTATTCCTATTATAATAATCACGCAACCCATCTACACATATCTCCGTTATACAAACGCGGACATAGCCTGGTGATTACCCACATCTCAGCTAACTAACAGCACCCGGCGGTTGAAACCGCAGGCAACCATTACAAAGTCGCCCTGCGGCGACTAAGTTAGTGCTGTAACCCTGTATAGTCCGCATAGCGGACTTCGTAATCGTTGCCCGTGACTTTAGTCGCCGGGGCACAAATGTGGGTAATCACTAGACATAGCCTCTTGTTTAGACGCGCTATTCTCCGGCTGTAAGGGAGATCGAGATGCAAAAGCTCAGGGCTATGGCGCTCCTAGTGCTTCTGCTAGCAATCTCAGGCATATATATTGCTGCGCATAGCAACAGCACAGCCGAAGAGACGCCAGTAGTTTACTTTCCCACCATCGGCCACCAGGTAAGCTTCAGGTTCTTCCAATACTGGGAGGAGCATGGAGGCCTCGTTCAGCAAGGCTACCCTGTCAGCGATGAGATCCAAGAGCGCAGCCCTGATGATGGCCAGACCTATATGGTGCAATACTTCGAGCGAGCGGTTTTCGAGTACCACCCGAGGAACTCACAGCCCAACGATGTGCTGCTCAGTCTGCTAGGCAGCATGATGTACCGGCAGAAATACTCGCAGGGCGCGCCAGGCCAGGTGCCCAACACAGGCAGCGACTCCCGTCTTTTTTCCGAGACCGGTAAACGGCTGGGTGGAATTTTCCTGCGATACTGGCAGGAGCACGGCGGCCTGATTCAGCAAGGCTACCCAATCTCCGACGAGTTCACCGAGGTGTCGGCTTTGGACGGCAAGCCTTACACCGTGCAGTATTTCGAGCGTGCTGTACGTGCTGTATTTGAATACCACCCGGAAAACAGAGGCACACAGTACGAAGTGCTCCTCACCCAGCTAGGCACTATAAACCTGGCTGCCAGGTCCGACTATCTACCGCTACCCGCGCCACCAAGCCACTTGCAGTCCAACCCGGCAGGCTCAAGCAGGTATCTTCTCTGGGTAGACACGAAGAGAACATATCCAGGCTCATACCCCGACCTGCGGGACATACCCATTAGCATACAAGGCATTGATCTCACCAACAAGCGTAGTTTCACAGTGAGCCAGCAACCCGGTCCACTCTATGGCCCCAACAATGATGGGCGTTGGGCCGTGGGCCGCGATCTACGCTTTGGCCCAGGCTGCCAGCCTAACTGCGGCTCAAGCGTCATTGCCAAAGACCTGGAGACAGGGGAAACTTTCACGGTCACCACCAGGCCGGGCAGGATCATCACGGCGGCAATCATGGGCAGCAAGGTGGCCTGGACGGAGGATACGTTGGACTACAAGTCCAAGAGGGTCGTGCTTGCCGATACAGGCACAGACACTATTACCCCTATCGCCCCCGACTTCTACGCTCCCGACAGGCCCTATGAGATATATGGAATGGCCTTGAGCGACGAATACCTGGTGTGGCTCGACCGGGATTTGACCCCACAGCTGCGGCCAAACCCCACGGATACGACGCTACGAGCGTATAACTTAAAGAGCGGAAAGCTGCAAACAGTGGCGACGGGCAACAAAACAACAGGTTATGGCATCACGTACTTCGCCCTGTCCGGCCACAAGGTACTATGGACAGAGCCGGCGCTGCACCTTACCGATCTAAGTACGGGCAAAGTCAGCACTCTGTTTTCAGAGAGGGCCCTCAATCCTCTGATAAGTGGAGATGTGGTAGTCTGGCGCACCTATGGAGAACAGAACGATCTGTGGGGCCTCAGACTTCCAAGTGGGGAGCCGTTGCTGCTAGCGAGGGGATCGGCGGGAGGAGGCACGGAGTATCGGACGATAGCCGGGAACTGGCTCGTAGGCGAGGACAGCTACTTTGGACGTATCGTAGCTTTACCGCTCGATCATTTGTTGGCAACGCCTCTCACACCGATCCCTACGCCACCACCCCCGCCGCCCACCGAGCCACCCGCTATCTCGCCAAACACACCCACGCTACCCCTGCCGGTCGGCACAAGGCCAGAGGGCCTTGTTACAGTCGGTCGCTAACCTGTGCGTCCCGGCATACAAGCTCATTGTAATAGTTGCACCACTCCCGCACCACGCATATCTCGCAGAGAGGCCTCTGGGCCTTGCATACCTTCCGTCCGTGCGTGATCATGTTGATGTGGAACGTGTAGCGCTTCTCCGGCGGCAGCATCGCCTCTAACACGTCGTGCGCCTTCTCCGCGTTCGTCCGGGCGTCTATAAGCCCTATGCGCTGAGATACTCTATAGACATGCGTATCTACTGGAAGCACAGGCAAACCGCATGCGAACATCAGCACGCAGGCAGCCGTCTTGGGGCCAACGCCGTTGAAGCCAGACAGCCAGGCTTTTGCCTCGGCGAGTGGCAGGCCAGCGAGGAAGCTCAGGTCCCACGAGCCGCGCTCCCTCCATATTTGCCGAAGCACCCCCTGTATGCGGGGCGCTTTGATGTTGCCTAGCCCACCCGACTTTATAGCATCGGCAAGCTCCTCAGTTGGTGCCTCCACTACCTCTTCCCATGTGGGATACCGGGCCTTCATCGAGGCAAAAGCCCGATCTCGATTGGTGTCGGATGTGTGCTGGGAAAGTATCGTCAGTACCAGTTCGGAAAGCGGGTCTATGCTGGGCTGCCACGTGAGGTCGCCATAATGCTGGACAAGGGCAAGCTGCACCCACTCTATCTTTTCGTCAAGGGGTAGTTTGTAACCGTCTACGCGGTTTGTTTCTAGCATAGAGTGATTCTACCATGTTTATGCTGACCAATCACGCCTCACACCCTTCATATGCCCCTCCACGCCATGCAGTTCCCTAACCTGACGGGCAAACAAAAGAGACTGTTCAGAAGAACAGCCTCCAATATGTAAGGATAAAAAGTGGAGAGGAAAAGAGAAGGGAATAGAAGTCCCGCAATGGCCTACTCTCCCACAGCCTTGCGACTGTAGTACCATCAGCGCTGCAGCGTTTCACTTCCAGGTTCGGGATGGGACTGGGTGGGTCCACTGCGCTCT
>JBBSIK010000413.1:0-3365 GCA_038232115.1 Chloroflexia bacterium | reverse complement strand
GTGAAGAAGGCAGGCATCGGCAAAGCGTGGTCGCAGTGTGAGGCGAGGGGGCTGCTGGAAGCGCGCGCTCGTAGGTTGGTGGCTTGCGGGGCGGCTGATGTGTTGCACGGTCAGCATTCCGTGTCGGGTGTAGCAGCTTCGCGGGCCGCACGCAAGGCACGTGGGTCAGAAAGCAGGGTGGTGTCGCTATGTACAGTGCGTGACTACTGGCCCCTCTGCCCCGTAAGCACGCGACTATTCGAGGATGCCCACGGCACAACGTTTGAATGCGAGGATTGTCATCGGTTTGGCGCGTATATCGAGTGCTCCACGCAGGGCAGGCGTATATCCCCGACGGCGATCCCTGTAGCGACTGCAAAATGGCTCAGCACATGGGCGAGCAGTCGAGACCTGGCACGTTGCGATGCCGTAATTGCGGTTAGCGATTATGTGAAGAGGGAGCTTGCTCGCAGCCGCCGCGTGGCAGAGGAAAAGTTACACGCTATACCGAATCTGGTTGATCTGCCCAGTGTGGACGCGGCTATAGCAGATGACTGGCCTTTGCAAGACATAATCCCACAAGATAGCTTTATGTTGTTCGCGGGCAAATTAGACGTGAACAAGGGCGCGTGGATGCTGCCTGGCATGCTGGCTGCGTCCGGTGTTCGCCTGCCTGTGGTGGTTGCGGGAGACGGACCACTTCGGGGTAAAATCGAGCAGGACGCGGCAAGTTGTGGCCTGGACTTCCGCTTTTATGACTGGCTCGACAACGATGCCGTGTTGCGGCTTATGCACAGGGCAACGGTCCTGCTGTTCCCCTCGGCGTGGCAGGAGCCACTCAGCAGGGTGCTGCTGGAGGGTTGCGCTGCCGGTGCTGCCATAGTTGCTCTGGACACCGGCGGCACAGGTGATGTCATTACACACGGGGTCAGTGGCTGGCTTGCCGAGGATGAACGCAGCTTCATAGGGGGGATAAGTGAGGTAGCCACGCGCCCCGACTTGAACGCTCGGCTCCGCCAGGGTGCTCGCGCCCAGGCAGAGCGCAAGTTCGCGGCCCCGGTGGTTGGGAAACAGGTGGTAGAGTTGTACCGGCAGATGCTGGCTTCGCAGGGCGCTCAGGCATGAGGGTAGCCAACTGCGTTCGGGCCGTCTTCCCCCAGCATGGCTATGGCGGTCTGGAGCGAGCGGCTTCCGCGCTCACTCGCAATCTCCTGATTCGGGGCGTGGATGTCTCGCTCTTTACGCGCGCCTTTCCGGCTGGAGGGCCATACTCGCCTCCTAGCGATGCAAGTGGGCATCTGACGGTTCATCCGGTGCGTTATGGACGGCTGCCACTTCCCCCGAACGGCATACCCGCCCGGCTGACGAACTACAGGCTATTTGCGCAGGAGATGGGTGTTCGGGTAGAAGCGATGGCACGTAAGGAGATGCTTGATGCCGTGTACGCGCACGGCATGTGCGCGTGGGGAGTGCGGCGGGTGGGAAGTTGGGGCGTGCCTGTGGTGGCGAACCCGCACGGTCTGGAAGAGTTCAAGGTGCGCGATCCTCTCAAAAGGCTGGCGTATGCGCCCTTCCGAGCATGGGTACGTGCGGGTTGCCAGGCCGCCGACTGCGTGATCGCCACGGACCGCTCGATGCGAGACGAGATAATGGCCCATCTGCAGCTACCCGCCCAGAAAGTGGAAGTTGTGCCCAATGGCGTAGATGTCCCGCAAGTTCTGGCGCTGCTCGATCCCCTGGTGCAGGCGCAACTTGCCGAGCGGTGGCCGCACCTGGCCTCAGAGGATGTTACACTTAAGGGAGTGAGCGTTGGGCGGCTGGAGGCTAACAAGGGATTTGAGTACCTGCTTCGGGCACTCGCCTCAGCCGGTCTCAGTCTCGGTGAAAGCTGGGGCTGGATACTGGTGGGCGAAGGCTCACTGCAACCACAGTTGGAGGCGCTCGTTACAGAGTTGGGACTCGGCGACCGCTTCTTTCTTGCGGGTGCCTTGAGCGATGCCGAATTGCACAACCTCTATGCCATGTCCGATCTTTTCGCCCACCCCACACTCTTTGAAGGCAGTTCCCTGGTGACCCTTGAGGCGATGCTTCACGGTCTGCCCGTAATAGCAAGCGCCGTGGGTGGCATCCCCGACAAGGTCATCGAGGGCGAAACAGGGCTGCCAGTCCCGCCCGCGAACATCGGGCAGCTAGCGGCGGCGCTCACCTGGATGGCTGAGCACCCCATTGAGCGCACGCGGATGGGCGATAACGGAGCGCGCAAGGTTGTTACTGAGTTCAGTTGGGCCAGCATCGCGGAGCAGACTGAGCAGTTGTTGCAGAGGTTGAGCGACGAGCGGCATGCTTGTCGCCGTCAGGAGGTATAGTTACGTCCCTCGTGGAAGTCGTGAAGTTTCTAATCGGACCGCCCGTGCTGGCGTTTCTGTTGTATGCGCCGGGAGCCGTGTTGCTCAATGCGCTCACCCGCCGAGGGTCGCGCCGCTACCTCTTCTCGGGCAATGACGAGTGGTTCTACACAGTGGTGTTGATTAGCTTCCTGATTACCGGCGCACTGGGCCTGGTGCTGGCCGAAGTGGGCATGTTCCAGCCGTGGCTGCTGCTTGGCCTGGTGGTCGTCTTGTGCCTCATTCTGGCAGTCGCGCTGGGCGGCGCCGGTCTTCGCATGCCTTCTCTGCTGGCGCTGCTGAAATTGCCCGCTCCCATGCCTCGGAGGGCCACTGAGCGGCGGCTTGCACGGCTACACAGCATCGCTCTAGCTGTGCTGGTGGTAGTGTCAGCAGGGTTGTTTGCCAGGCCCGCGGAGATGCTGCGTGGCGCTCTCGACTCTGGTGTGTACGTCAACGCAGGCGTGTCGCTTGGGCGAACGGGCGCGATATTCCAGCGCGACATACTGATGCGCCAGCTAAACAACGATACCGGCGAAGTGAACGAGCTAATGCAGGGTATGAGCCGCGACCGCTTCGCGCTGGACCGCCTGCGTATGGCGGGGTTTTATGTGCTGGACAAAAAAGCGGCCCTCGTCATGCCCCAGCACTACTCGCTCTTCCCCGTATGGATAGGGTTGCTCTACTCCCTCTTTGGCATATGGGGCGGCCTGTATGCAAGTCCTATGCTGGCCCTCCTGGGCGTGCTGTCCGTCTACTTCTTTGCCCGACGAGCGTTTAGCGGTGGTGCGGCTTTACTGGGCGCGACCCTGTTGGTGCTGTGCCCGGTGACGATATGGTTTGCGCGCTATCCGGTGTCCGAAACGCTGATGGGCGTGCTGGTTTTCGGTAGCTGCTTTGCTTTCCTGCGCATGGTGCAGCTTACGAAGGGGCTAGGGGTCAGGGGTCAGGGGGTGGGGGGCTTATGGCCGTGCCCAGCCGCTCCCCCCGTCCCCGCGAGCC
>JBBSIK010000412.1:0-3369 GCA_038232115.1 Chloroflexia bacterium | reverse complement strand
CTGCGTTTACCATTTTGCTTCTCCTGTAAAGACTAGCGTATTGTATACGTGCGTGGATACCGCAGCATTCCGGCCCGCATCATTGCTACAATCTGTACCATCTACCATGTCCCCGCCACTCTATTAGGCCTATGTCGCGCAAGTCCTGTAACTTCTGGCGTATTTTAGCTTTAATATTAACGTTGTTCGGATAGTAGCTGCTATAGAACTCCAAGTTTGCGTAAGCCTGAGCATTGGTGAAGTTTCCGTTGGGCAGGGAGTCGTAGATAAGTTCGAGCCAGCCCACCAGATTCCGCTTACCCAGTTGCGGTCTATTGTCCACTCGAAGTGCGGCGAGTTTCGCTTTGTATGCAGTACGTAGCTGGGCGATTGCAGGATCACGCTCCAATTCCCGCTGCCTGCTACGCCGCCGAGCGCCCAATTCCTTGTACAAATCCACTAGCTCCTCATCGGGAAGAAATCTGCCTGGGAGTCGCTTCAGGTGTTCATAGGTGTCATAGGCTTCGGCGATTGCCCCATCCCTTGTTGTACCGCTCAATACGGCGTTTACCTCTACGTTTCGCTCCAACCCTGCGGGTGTCAGGTTCGATGAGCCTACAATCGTCGTCACATTGCTATTACGCCTCATAAGATATAGCTTTGGGTGGTACATGGCAATCGCTGTGGCTGACGCATAGCAATACAGGCGGGCTTGCAGACTTTGCCTGGAAAGATTATAGAGGTCTTGCAAGGCCGCAGGGTCGGTTATCTCCATGTCCAAGCCAACCAGGAACTCAAGTGTTGCGTCTCTAGCCAATGCTCCGTCAATGGCAGGGCGCAATAGGTCCAGCCCTGCTTTCGATACGAACGCAACAGCCATCCGAGTATCTTGTGCATCGGACAGACCTGATACCAATAGCGCGGCCATGCTGCTAGACTGGTTATTTATTATACGTACTTGCACAGGCCCCCTGGGCATCGTTTAGAGGCGATTATGCCGGATTTGCTAGTCTAAGTCAAGCAGCCGTGACAGGATTAGAGTTCAGGCTTGCGGTAGAGATGTTGCAGAGCTGCACAAAATTGAATCACAGAGACGCAGGGGAAAAACAACAGATACTCTCTGCGTCTCTGTACCCCTGACTTTGAACATTCACGAGTCAGTGCGCGTCGAACAGGGCGCTGGCCTGTATTGCCAGGTCGGACAGAAGCAGCGACGTGGCTATATCGCCTCGGTGGAAGACCCCGTACTCGGCGTAACTTGTGCCTGCCAGGTGTAGCACGGTAAGCGTTTCGCCTTCCGGGTCCACAATCCAGTATTCGAGTATGCTGGCCTCCGCATATTCCGCTCTCTTCACCTTTGTGTCGCGCTCCGGGTCGTCGGGGCTGACAATCTCTACCACGAGATCGGCCCCAAGCCAGTATGCGTTCTGGCGGCGAGGGTCTGCGGCATCTAGGACGAGCAACAGGTCCGGTTCGCGGAACTTGCCCTCGCGGATTCGCAGCCGTAAAGGGGCATAGAGTACGGTGCCGCCCATGCGTTGCACGAGTGAGACCAGGGCGAAGAGCAGAAAGCGCGAGATAACCTGGTGGTTATCAGTGGGCACCGGCAGCACCTCAAGAGAACCATCAGCAAATTCGAGCAATCGGCGGCTGCTGCCGGAGATGAGCAGGTATTGCTGCTCGGTCCACAATCCCTGTAGGGGCTCGAGATCGAGGATGGTATCGTTGTCGGCAGCTACGATGCGCAGCCCTGGTGCGTGTGCTTCAACTTGCATTGTAATCGACTCCCTCGCTTCCCCTACCAGCCCCTAGCCCCTACAGCACGTCCTTCGTCAACGTCGCCAGAAATTCGTTGTTATCCTTCGTCTTCGCCAGGCGCGCCAGCATAAGTTCCAGGCCTTCCGTGCCGCCGAGCACGCCTACCATGCGGCGCATCGTCCACACCTGCTTGAGCATGTTCTCGTCCATCAGCAGTTCCTCGCGGCGCGTGCCAGACTTCACGATGTCAATCGAGGGGAAGACGCGGCGCTCGGACATCTTGCGGTCCAGGTGCAACTCCATGTTGCCGGTGCCTTTGAACTCCTCGTACACCACGTCGTCCATACGCGAGCCGGTGTCCACCAGGCACGTGGCGATGATCGTGAGCGAGCCGCCCTCTTCTATGTTGCGAGCCGCGCCGAAGAACTTTTTGGGCGGGTACAGCGCGATAGGGTCCATGCCACCGGAGAGCGTCTTGCCGGAGGAGGGCACCATCAGGTTGTATGCGCGTGCCAGTCTCGTAATCGAGTCGAGCAGGATCACCACGTCGCGGCCACTCTCGACCAGGCGCTTGGCCCGCTCCAGCGTCATCTCGGCCACCTTAGTATGGTTCTCTACCGGCTCGTCGAACGTGGACGCCACCACTTCGCCTTTCACTGAGCGCATCATATCAGTCACTTCTTCGGGCCGCTCGCCGATCAGCAACACCATCAAGTAGGCTTCGTTGCTGTAGTTGCTCGATATACCGTTGGCGATAGACTTGAGCAGCATTGTCTTGCCTGCCTTGGGCGGCGACACGATCAACCCGCGCTGCCCCCGGCCTATCGGCGCAACGATATTGAGCAGGCGGGTAGAGAGGATGTTGGGCGTAGTCTCCAGGTTGTACATCTGCTTGGGGAAGATAGGCGTCAGGTCGCCAAAGTGAGGGCGGCGCTTGGCAGTTTCGGCGTCGAGGCCGTTGACCGCTTCCACGCGCAAGAGGCTGAAATACTTCTCGCCGTCTTTGGGAGGGCGCACCTGTCCCACCACCTCGTCGCCCGTGCGCAGGCCGAAGCGTCGTATCTGGCTCTGGCTCACGTAGATGTCGGTCGAGCCGGGCAGGTAGCCGGTGAGCCGCATGAAACCGAAGCCGTCCTCCATGATTTCGAGGATACCCCGCTTGAAGATGTTGCCCTGCTGCTCGGTCTGGGCCTGCAAGATGCGGAAGGCGATCTCTTGCTTACGCAGGCGGCTGTAGCCGGAGATATCCAACTCCTTCGCCATATCCTGCAACTCGTCCAGATTGCGCGTCTCAAGCTCGGCCAGCGTCAGCACAGGGCGACCGTCTATATTCACGATCTGCGCTTCCCCTGCGCCGGAGAGGGTGGCCGCATCCGCGTTGCCGTTGCCATTAAAGTTTCCATTCCCGTTTCCGTTCCCGTTGCCGCCGTTGCTACGGTTCACACGGTGTTCACGGGTGACGGGGCGGCGCTCGCGGTCATCTCGGGTGTCGCGGGTGTTGCGCTGCTCGCCGTCCTGGGTGTTGCGGTTGCGCGGCGTATAGCCACTACGATTGTTCTGTCTGCGTTCCATATTCATTAACCTATTCGGGACAGTTTGTCCCCGTGATGTACTGCTCTTATATATCGAATG
>JBBSIK010000411.1:0-3372 GCA_038232115.1 Chloroflexia bacterium | reverse complement strand
GTTCAGCCCCGCGGCAGCCTTTAGTTCGGCGGGCAAACGCAGGCCCTGACGCTGGAAGTGCTTCATCAGGTCACGCTGCACAAGGGCGTTTATCAGGCTTGACACGGAGCCATCAATGTCATCTGTGGAAGATGGATGGAAAGCCGCGTCCTGGGGCACCAGCTTCGCCAGCAGGCTGAGGGCGATACCCCGGCGCAGAGCCAGCATCGTCTCGTTGATCTCGCTGAAGTAGTCGGCCACCTCGCGCCCCAGGAAGCTAGTGGTCGCCTCCACCTGCTTGAGCATTTCGTCGGCGGCAGACTGTTGCGGGTGGAACTTAGCTTTGGGCACATCCTTGAGGATAGCCTCACGCAGACCCGACTTGGCCTCCATAGTCGAAGCGAGTTGCTCGGCAAGTTCCGCCACCAGCACTTCGATATCGGCTTCAAGCTCACGGCGCTCCACAGGGGTGCGCTGGGCGCGTTCGGCGTTCATAGCAGCCAGTTGGCGCGAGTCGGCCAGCAGCACCGAAAGATCACGGCTGGTCTGCTCGCCTCGCTCGATCACATCGCGCAAAGTCTCAGCCTGTCCGGTCAGCCGCCGCGCATCGGCAGCCACATGCTGCATCTCACCTGCGTAGATGGTGCCAACGCGCTCGCCCGCCCGCGCCGAAGCGACTTCTTCCAGGGCGAAAGCGCGTAAGTTGGAGGTATGCTCTCGCTGGCTCTCCAGCAGCCGCACGACTTCATCGTTAGCTTCTGTCACAGTTCGCCGCAGCCGCATTATCTCTTTATCTGTCGTATCGAATATATTGCTTAACCACTTTATCATTATTGTTTTCCTCTCAATAGGACACGCTAAGGGCGAGTTGTCACCTCGTAATCAAAGCCTTATTCGACATTCCTTTAACTATGCCCCTGAATCAGAAACTGGTCGCCGCTAACAGTGATAGCTAATCCTTGTTCTCATCTATGAATTTGTCTAACCAGTTCTCAGAAACCGCTTCTACACCTTCATTACGTTCAAATAACTCAATCTCAAGCGTGCCATCCTCAAAGAACTCTATCTCCCACATTCCGGCAGGTATGTACACACTGACCATGAGGGAGTCACGCACATGTTTCAGGTCATAAGAGATATTCACTGCTTCAAGTTGGTCGAGGAACTTAAGGAGGCGAGCAAAAGGCTCTCGTACCTTGTCGCTATTCATATAGAAACTGATTTGTTACGAATCAGGAAACCGCAGGCACTTCCACTGGCAGATCAAACTCTACAAAGTGCGCTTCAACGTGTGACGGCTCCGGTATAGGATCGCCATCTAATACTGTGCCTTCCAAGTGGAACTGTAGGGCCTCCTGTATAAGCTTGAGGGTCTCCTCAATAGTTTCGCCTACAGCAATACACCCAGGCACATCTGGAGCATAGGCTCCGTAACTACTTTCACCCTTTTCAATCACAACCAGATAGCGTAACATGGTCATTTTTCCTTTATTTGCGCCTGCTCATAAATGCGCTTCAATGTATCTATAGGCAAATCTACACTTGGGCGACCAGCTATAGTTACATTACCTTTCTTTACCGGATGATGGAACTGACGATGACTACCACGAGTTCTCACCAGGAACCAACCATCATTTTGCACAAGTTTTATAGCATCACGTACTTTCATTCAGTCGGCGCTAGCTCTTCACCTCAAAGAAGTTCGCCATGCCCAACGCCTTCACAGCACCCTCAAGCGCATGATGGAACTGGGCCGAGTCCAGGATCACGACATGTGCAGTGCCTTCCGTGCCGCTGGACGTGGGCGGGTGGGCAACGGGCGAATTCGCAAGCTCTTTGTACAGCCGTTCGGCGACCTGATACCCCTCGGCAACATTGGGTAGCCCTTTTTCTTCGAGCATACCCCTGTAGACGGGCACGGCATCGAGGTTCAGCAGCCAGATGTTGGCAATCTGCTCGGCTATGTACACGCGACGAATGTCTTCCTTCTCGCGCTCCAGTATCTGGTGCGTGAGGGTCGCCAGACGCTCCAATATGGCGTCGCGGAAGGCCACGTGCTCATGCGTTTCCTTAAGTACGGCTACGATACGCTGAAGGTTGCGCTCGGAGAGATAGCGGTTGAACATGCTCTCCGACCCGACAAGCATCTGCGCCACATCGAGGCCCCAGCGACTCTGCGCCTGGCTGAGGAGCGGGTTTAGCTGCGTCAGACGGGCGCTCACCCAGGCATGGTCCGTGACCGTCATCAGGTAGCTCATGAGGGGCATCATGCCTTCTTTGTCCCTCGCGCCCGATTTGACGCTTATCTGAGGACCGCGCTGGCCCAGGTGCGCCTCGAAATGTAGGAGCTTGTGCAAAATTATGCCCACGAGAGGCGCAGGCCCATCCTCGCCCGCCGCCCCCAGCAGAGGATTGTACTCCACTATGACGCCATGCACCCCCGACTGGAGGTCTACCAGCGTGTTGTGCGCGGGCCGCAGATAGACATTCTGCCCCCATGCGCCCGCCATAGTAAGCATGAGGCGGTTGAACTCGTCATGCACTTCGGGCGGCAGAGCCTTGTTCTCGGCTCCTACCCTGGACAGGAGGAAACGCAGGGTATCCACCCCTACATGGCAGTAGCGGCAGGGGTCAGTCTGATGGCGGGTCACATCGAGAGTGATCCAGCCTGGGCAGCCAGGCGTGGGGCACTTGGTCACACGGGGGACCGGCAAATTACGCATGTTCGCGGCTTGGGGTACGCCGGTTGTAGGCATAGGAATAGTAAAGCTCCACAGATTGGTCATTAGAGATACGGCATGGAGCCGCACACTATATTTTACCCCAAACGAGGTGCCTCACGCCACTACGGAGTGCCGAGGTAAGTGTTCAGAATAGGGGTGTAGCAAATCAGCAGAGTGCCTGCCCAAGACCCACCGCCCCGCTGCGCTCATGCCCCTCCCACGCGTGGGAGGGGAGAAAGAAAGAAAAGAAGTAGATAGGGACGCCCGCCGCCCATCATTGATGGGCACCCGCCCGTCATGGGCTTCGCCCCTGCACCCCTGTTCTGAACACGTACAGTGCCGAGTTACGGCGCTGAAGGTTGAAAACGTGGGTTGAGTAGTGCTAATAGTTGGCGGAATGGCCGCATTATCACTTGCGTTAGACACCGGTAGTGCGACAGCGCAGGCCACTATGCCGGCCATTGTTGCCGGCACTCAGTCATGAAGAAGTAGGCCATGACCATAGCAGCATCGAAAGCCCACCTGGAGATAGGCAACGGAGCTGACCCAGACTTGTTTTGCGGATACTGGCGCGTAACACGCAGGGCAGTGTCAAAGTCGTGCATGTAGCAAGCCGCAGTGCCAAACAGCATAGTGTCATTCCTCACTACGTCCGGAATCGGGTGGATAT
>JBBSIK010000410.1:0-3376 GCA_038232115.1 Chloroflexia bacterium | reverse complement strand
GGTCCTTGCCTCTCTTCTTGCGTTGGCTTGTGTTAATCTTATCTAGCAATCAAGGTACTATATACAACGCCATGACGGAGGAGCGCAGCTTCGACCCCTCGGTGGTAATTCTCAAGACGACTTTCGGACCGGACCTCGCCCCTAACAATATCTTGTCAAGCGACTCCGAGGAGTACTTGCGAGGAAAGCCGACCTGGGGCACTCGGCTAGCAAAGGTGCTTAAGAAGCTACGCCTTCAGTACGATTATACCCTGATGGACGCAGGGCCGAACCTGGGCCTTCTCACCATCAACTGCTTACACGCCGCCGACTATGTGCTTATCCCAACGCAGCTTGAGGTTTTATCGGTCAAGGGGTTGCAGCTGCTGCTAAAGCGAATAGAGGAGACCCGAGAAGAGAATCCTGGGCTACAGGTGGCGGGCGCGTTCGGCATGATGGTGCAGCCCATCAACGCCAATAGAGCGGTGGACGAGACGTTGAGAGAGGCTCTAGCCAAGCGGGGCATACGGGTCTTCAACAGCCAGATCAAGCGAAGCGCCCAGTTCTCTGATGTCGCAAACCGCGGTGAGATATTGGTGACCGCGATCCCGCGCAGTGAGCACGCACAAGCCTACAGAGATCTGCTGGCGGAACTGCTGAAAGTGGTGGGAGGGCGGGGCATGAATGCCGGCTCGCCTACAGGAACTGGGACTGCAAAGATTAGGCATAGCCCTGAAGTAGGACCAAATCTAGAGGCTGGAACAATCACAACTTACGCTACGTCGGCACACGTGGGACGCGAGGAGGACAACAATGCCTAAGCGAGAAACGCGCGTCCGGGATTTAGGCTTTGACGCAGACCCAGCCCAGGCCCCGAGTTTGAGCAAACTCTTCGCCGCCAGCACCGCTAGAGAGAGTGAAATGCAGCGGGCGACCATGATCGAGCTAGACCGGCTTACCGATAACCCATTTCAGCCTCGCCTGGACATGAACGAGCAGGCCCTTGAGGAACTGGCGCAGGTCATGAAGTCGCAGGGTTTCCAGGGCGTGCTTGTGGCTCGGCCTGCTCCAGAGCGCGAAGGATACTACCAACTGACTGCCGGGCACCGGCGGCGGGAGGCGGCTCGGCGCGCCGGTCTACGAGTGCTGCCGATAGTTGTACAGGAACTGTCGGATGAAGAGATGGTCGTACGGGCCATCACCGAGAACATCCAGAGGGAGGACCTGAGCCCGCTTGAAGAAGGTAAAATTTATCTTCTGATGAGCGAGGAGATGGGTTATACCTACGGGCAGGTCGCCAAGGAAGTTGGCAAGACTGTCAGCTACGTCCGCAACCGGCTGGGCGTCGCTAGGGCACCCGAAGACGTGCAGAGTATGGTCCAGAAGAAGCCTGATACATTGCGAGCGGTCATCTATCTGAGTAAAGTCGAAGATGCCGGATCTCGCACCGAGATTATTGAGCAGATACTTGGCGGCACTCTGACCACAGACGACCTGCCCGCATACATCGAAGCGTTGCGGGCAGACGTGCTGGAACAACCTCAACTCGAATCGCAAAGGACACCAGGCAGTCCAGCGATAGCTGAAGAGGTGTCGAACCAAACAATATCAGCAATCGTCGGCGCGCCGAAAGAAGCAGAACACGTATATGGCTTAGATGCTGCGCTGGGTGCTGCACAATCTCCAGACCCACGAATGTCTGAAGTCACCCCGGAAGCTCCTGCGGTCAGGAACGTGCAGATAGATGGGATACCTACTCCTATTGAGCAGAACTCACCAAGCCTACCTAATCGAGCGATAGAGAATGAGGAGCGCACACAACTCCGAGTGCGTGGCTCAAAGCTGACATCTGTCATGCGCACGCTTGTGACCTATGAGAATCTGCTCACTGGTGGCCCGGACCTGTCCGGGGACGAGATCGGGCGGCTTAACCGGATCGCTACGATAGTCGAAAGCATACTGGCACGGAACACCAGTGACAACCAGAACAAAGGTGTTGAAAAGTGATTCGCGAATCACTTTTCAACACGAGGAGCTTTGCTGTATGGCCCTGTCGCCCATAAGCCGTCAACCATGCACATTATGTGCACGGTTGACGTGCTCCATCTAAGACAGTCAATAACTTGCCACATGCTACGCCTGACACTTCGTCGCGGCTTTACAGACAGTTGTGGCGAATATCGGAGAAGGGGTATTGACTGTACTTCAGGCCCCTCAGCCTGCCCCAGCCCAGGTAATTCTGACTGCTCTGCTCAATGAAATTGCCACTATTCCGTACAAATTCGGCCTTGTCCTCGATGATTACCACCTCATTGATGCTAAAGCCGTTGACGATGCCCTCACCTTTCTTTTGGAGCACCTGCCCACACAGATGCATCTGGTCATCACGACTCGTGAGGATCCCCAGCTACATCTAGCACGGCTACGTGCCAGGGGGCAACTAACCGAGTTGCGTGCCTCCGACCTGCGCTTTACCTCTTCCGAGGCGGCCCGGTTTCTCAACGAGGCAATGAGCCTGGACCTTTCGGAAGATGATATTGGCGCGTTGGAGATCCGCACGGAAGGGTGGATTGCCGGGCTGCAACTAGCCGCCCTTTCTCTGCAAGGGCACCAGGATGTCCCCGCCTTCATCCGCTCATTCGCCGGCGACCACCGGTACATCATGGACTATCTGGTCGAAGAGGTCCTGCAGCACCGGCCCGAAAGCGTTCGCAGCTTCTTACTCCAGACCTCCATGTTAGACCGGTTGAATGGCTCGCTGTGCGATGCCGTGACCGGCCGGAAGGACGGCAAGGCGCAGTTGGAGGCCCTGGAGCGAGGCAACTTCTTTGTCGCTCCCCTGGATGATAAGCGCTATTGGTATCGCTACCATCACCTCTTTGGCGAAGTTCTCTATGCGCACTTGCTAGCGGAGCAGCCGGACGAGGTATCAGCTCTGCACCGACGAGCCAGCGAGTGGTACCAGCGTAATGGTTTGATGGTCGATAGCATCAACCATGCACTCGCCGCCCATGATTTCGAGCGAGCGGCGGATCTCCTTGAGCAGGCAGTGCCCGCCTTGCGCAGCAGCAGACAGGATGCCTTGTTTCGCGGTTGGCTCAAGGCGCTCCCTAACGAGCTATTTCACGCCCGGCCCGTGCTCAGCGTTTGGTATGCCCATTCATTACTGGCTAGCGGTGAGCTGGAGGGCGTGGAGGAGACCTGCGGGACGCCGAACGGTGGCTGGGGTCCCTGGACACGTTGGACACAACGACCATCTCGCCAGACCCCGGCGCGCCACCGAGGCCGCAAACCCGACCGGCTGGGATGGTCGTCGTGGACGAAGAGGCATTTCGCGCTCTCCCCGGCACGATCGCCGTTGCCCGCGCCGGGCAGGCCATAGCTCTGGGCGATGTGG
>JBBSIK010000409.1:0-3383 GCA_038232115.1 Chloroflexia bacterium | reverse complement strand
GAGCCGGGTTACTCGTACAACAGTGACCGCCCCGACCAGGTCACCCAACCCGCCCACGCCCACCAGCAGACCCACCACGCCGGGTGAGATGCCCAGTTCGTAGCTCATATAGGCCAGGTACAGCGCGCCAAAAAAGCCACCAAAGAAGTTCCATATAGCCGATGTTATTGCCACGGCGCGCAAAACCGGGTCGCTAAACAGGAGCCGGAACCCCAGCTTCACATCGAGCCACATGCCCTGTCTGTGCTCTACAGGTGCCGAAGGAGGCTCAGGTTTGCGAATCAGAGCTAGCCACAAGGCAGACCACAGGAAGGACACAGCATCGAAGGCAATAGCAATGGGCGCTGTCAGCAGTTGTATTAGCCCACCGGCGAGCGCGGGTCCGCCCAACTCGGCGATGGAGCCTGTGGTGGCAAGCTTGCTGTTGCCCTCCATGAGCTTATCGCGGGGTACAAGCGTGGGCAGGTAAGATTGGTCGGCCACATTGAACAACACGGTCAGCGCACCCGCGAGTGCCGCCACAAGATAAAGCTGCTCTATATGAAGAGCGCCCATCACTGCCGCCACCGGCACCGTCAGAAGCACAACCGCCCTCAGCAAGTCGGCACATATCATGAGGGGTCGCTGTCGCAAACGATCCACCCACACGCCCGCGAGCAGCCCCACCAGGAGCACCGGCGCGGCACTCGCGGCACCCAGCAGGCCCATCTGGAAAGGCGTGGCTTGCAGCACCAGGAGCGCGGCCCACGGCAATCCCTCCCGCGTGATTCTGGAACCGAACGCCGAAATAGCTTGAGCGGCCCACAATTTGAGGAAGTCAGGGTGCCGCCACAGGCTTGGCCCCTCCGAAGCGGTCGCCAATCTCTCGGCAGCAGGGCCGGTCGGCGGACTACCTGTAGAGAGCATGCGACTCTATGTACTCACGCACCAAGTCGGGCACGCGATACCTTATCGAGCGTCCCTCCCCAACACGCCTTCGTATATCTGTGGCGGAGATGTCTATCAGGGGCGCGTCAATCAGGTCGCTAACGGACCCGATGCCGGGTATATCCGCCTCCAACGATGCAGGATGCATAGAGATTCCAGGTCGCTGCACCACCGCGAGCCGGGTGTGCGCGAGTATACTGGCGGGATCGCGCCACCGGGGTAAGGTTGCCAGGGAGTCGGCGCCTATGATGAACCAGGTATCGAGCTTGCCCCCAGCCTGCGGCTCCCATTCAGCGCGCAGTTGCCGCACAGTATCCACCGTGTAGGAAGGCCCAGCGCGGTCCACATCGGCGCGGGAGAGGGCAAAGCAGGAGTTATCGCTTATGGCAAGCTCCAGCATCGCCACGCGGTGCTCTGCGGGTGTAACGGGTTGCCCTTGCTTGAGCGGTTGCACGGCGGTGGGTACGAACAGCACAAGATCGAGCGCGAGCGCCTCCCGCACCTCCTCAGCTACCAGCAGATGCGCCAGGTGTATCGGATCGAACGAGCCGCCCATGATGCCCAGCCGCTTGACTGTGCTGCCCTCTCTATCTGCAAACACTTTTTACCAACCTTAATCGCTAAATGTGAGCGGATTCAGGAGACGGAAGCGCAAAGACGCAAAGGACGCGCAAAGATTAAAGATTATTGTTGTTCATTTTCTGAAACAGTAACGAAGAAGATGCAGAGACCTATTCTCACGCCACACAATATACCCTTAGAAATCTTTGCGCGTTCTTTGTGTCTTTGTGTCTTTGCGTTTCTGTCTAACGGAGTGCCCATCAGACCACTGTGACATTCGCGTCGGGGAAGGAGGTCTGTAGGGCTTCGACCACCTGTGGCGCGGTAGCTATGCGCGTGCCTGCCGGCACCCAATATTCCACCCTGATCTTCGCCACGCCACTGTACACGCTTTCGAGGGCCACAACCGGCGCGGGGCTGGGCGCGATGGCGGAGAAATTCTTAAGAGTGGCGCTGATCTGGTTGCTCATCTCGGTGAGGCTGCCTTTAGGCATGCGCAGGACGATCACCTGGCGTTGCAGATTGGAGGCCGAGCGGTTGGTGACGATCTCGTTGAGCACCATATTGTTGGGCACTACCATCTGCAAGCCATCGTCGGTGCTCACGATGGTGGTGCGTAGCTCAATGCCACGCACGATGCCCGTGGCATCTTTGACGGTGATGTGGTCGCCTATCTTGAACGGTTGCTCCAGCAGGATGTAAATGCCCGCGATTACGTTCTTGAGGATGTCCTGCATCGAAAGGGAGAGGGCCAGCCCCGCCGCGCCCAGCACGGTGAGTATAGCGGGCCAATCTATGCCGAACGCCCGCAGCACAGGCAGCACTCCGAGCGCGATCACCACCACCTGCAAGACATTGCCCAGCAGCACGGCGATGTTGAGGCTGATCCGGCTGCGCGAAAGCAAGCGCACCATCCACCGCTTCACGAAGTTGGCAACCACAAGCGCCACAACCAGTATAGCCAGGCCGCGTATCAGGCTCAGAAGCAGCTCAACCAGCGGGTCGGGATTGCCGCCGAATAGTCCGAAATATGGGGCAACCGTGGGTGTAGGGCTCATTGGCCTCAAGTATAAAGTAATAGGGTAGGAAGTGGGAAGTGGTGCTGAAACGTGAAACGTGATGCGGCCAGCTCTACCTGCAATCTTGGAAAGTTGGAAGCATTAACTCTTGTATAGAAGTGGGCCGAAGTACTCTTCGAGCATGGTTGCGAACTCCTCGGCTGACCGAGTTCCGTTTACCTCGTAAATTGCTTGACCATATGCTTGTGCTTGCAACTTGACGTTTTCGGCCAACAGCATGTCTCGCTTGAGCAAGTTGTCGCGTGCTCTTTCGGGGTCGCTTGTCTTACTCGCGAAAGAAGGCTTGTTACGCCGCTTCATGGATGCCAATTTGAAGTCGTATGACGGCACCAACCAGATGGCCTGATGTTTACTCTCGATCATGGGAGCAACAAGTTCCGGCAGCAGCCCAAAGCCTTCGGCGAGAACGATAGTATCTCTGGATAACGCCAAGAGGTCATTAATCACAAGAGGCCAACGGTCTCTAAACGATTGAATAGCCCTTTGTACCAACGTCTCAGGTTGCGAGAGGACCCAATTTTCTTCTAGAGTCGCGTCTAAGAACCTTCGATACTCTTCAGAGCGTTCTGCCAGTAGCTGATGGTGAGGTAAATCGGTGCGGTCATAGTTGTAAAGCTGTAGTCCGTGACACCTGGCAAGCAACAGTGCGACAGTTGACTTACCAGCGTCGGTTGCCCCCCCGATCCACAAGACATGGGAAAGGTCCTGTCTAAGCTGCCCCATTTGGGCCGGTACCGGGTTCATCTTGTCGGCTCCTGTGGCGGGAGTAATAGCTGTAACGTCTCCCGTCTCCTATTGTTCATCTATTAGCTCACG
>JBBSIK010000408.1:0-3388 GCA_038232115.1 Chloroflexia bacterium | reverse complement strand
TGTCTATAGCAGCAGGGTTCAACGAACCTGTACCTGCTAACCAGCAGAGCTTCACAGACGTGCCGAACAGCAGCACGTTCTGGCAGTACATAGAGCGGCTTGCGGGCAGAGGGATCATCGGCGGGTATAACGACACAGGGCACTGTGCAGCTACGGGAGTACCCTGCTTCCTCTCCAACGACAAGACCACAAGAGGACAGATGGCTAAGGTCGGTGCTAACGCTTTCTATCCCAACGGGCGGACTGCTGGGGGAAAATAATCACATAATTGCATCGGCAGAAAGCGCATAGAGGAAGAGCCGCCATGTTGATGTGGCGGCTCTTCCTCTATTGACCGGATGTGCTGACAGACGAGTTGGCAGCCAATACGCCGGACACCGAGTGTACTCGGTGGACCAAGTGGACTGAAAGGCACAGTTTCGCATACATCTTGGACGTAGAAGTACGCTATGTACGGCTGTGAACGTCTTCCTCTCTAATTCTAGATCAGTAAGTTGAGGTTCGAATCCTTGCGCCCCTACCCTCTAAGTCTTTTCACGTGTGAGAAGATTTACTTGTTCGCCTTGAAAGAACATAGATGCTGGAGGTTGTCTAAGCTCGCCGATTGAAAGCGTACTGATTATGCCAAAAGTGTTATGCAACCCAGGCAAACACCCCCCGTCGAAGCTGTGGCTGTATAGCCTATACTTCATGCATAGCAACTGCTGCCAGCGAGTGACTTCATGATAAGTGTGGCTGTGATACTAAACGTGTTTACCCTACTTACTGCCCCCATACGCTATTGACAGCTTCGCGCCTTACATCTATAATCGGGCACTGGGGGTGCTGTAATGAAATTGGTGCTGGCGGTTGTATCTAACCAGTCTGCTGAGGGTATAACAGACGCTCTGTTGGCGGCGGGCTTTCGCGCGACACGACTTGCTTCGACGGGTGGATTCCGACGTGAGGGGAACACCACCATCATGATGGGCGTGGACGACGATGATGTGGACCCGGTGCTGGCGATCTTACGCAGCGGTGTGCATACTGCGGCCTCACGTAAGAGTGCCGCGGCTGCACCCCCCGAACTCCAGGGCCAACCCAGTGGGCGGGGAGCCGTGTTTGTGCTGCCTCTCGAAGGCTACTTCCACCTCTAGCTGGTCCCCAAGGGGGACCAGGGATCAGGAGACGGAAACGCCAGGACGCCAGGGACGCGCCAGGGCTAATGATGGTTATAGCTCATTGCTAACCCCTATCTCCTGACCCACAGCCACCAGCCCATTAGAAAGGTCATACCATGCGTGTAACACTGAATGACATGGCGTATGGCGGCGACGCCGTGGGCCGAGACCCCGGTACAGGCATGGCCGTATTCGCCTGGCCTGGCATTAGCGGGGAAGAAGTAGATGTAGCGATCAACTGGCGGCGTCCCAACCTTGTGCGCGGCCTAGTCACGAGGGTTGAGAAGGAGTCTGAGCTTAGAGTAGAGCCTCCTTGCCCGTATTTTGGCGCGTGTGGCGGTTGCCAGTGGCAACATATAGACTACGCAGGTCAGGTCGCGTTCAAGCATGGCATCTTACGCTCACAGCTTTCCCGCGTGGGCGGCATCGCCGATCCTGATAGCCTCCTGAAGTCTCCTCTGGCGTCTCCGAACGACTATGGCTACCGAAACACCTCCCACTTCGCTATTGACCCACAAGCGCGCTCTCTCGCCTACTTTAAACGCAACAGCCACGCTCTTATTGCCGTTGGCGTTTGCCCTATCTCCAACCAGGGCATCAACGCGCTTATTCCAAGGCTCAATGCTCTACTCGCTTCCACGGCCTCGGCTGAGGAGTTAAGTGAAGAGCCTCGCGGCATCATGCGTGTGTGGAAGATTGCGGTTCGCCACAGCGAGGCGACTGGACAAACAGTGATCGTGTTCCATACGCGACCGGGCGGGAGTGCGGTCGCGCTCCCCGGTCGGAACACCGGCAGACGGCAGCACACCCATGGGCCTGCACGTCCTGATGACGGCCCGAACATGGAGGGGAATCCTGAAGCTAACCCAGTGTTTCCTATGCGCCGGCGTGACGTGAAGAAAGCTGTGAACGCGCTAGCCCACGTAGAAGAGTCGCAAGATCTCGCCGCGCTCACCGTCATCGAGGTGATGGATGACGGCACGGTGAATCTGCTTGGCGCGACCAGGACTGCAGGCGCCGCCACAAGCGAGGCAATGGCCGACACGCTCACGGGAGCCTACGTGGGCGATATAGGACAGGAGCGTGGCTTACAGGGGTATGCTCCTCCACTTGGGGCGTGGCAGGAGCATCTTGGCGGGCGCAACTATTGGGTCGGTCCGGAGGCGTTCTTCCAGGTGAACACGCAGGGCGCTGAATTGATGCTGGCTGAGATCGTCGAGAATATCCCGCAGGGAATGGAACTACTGGTGGACGCGCATGCCGGGGTGGGTACCTTCGCCTTTGCGCTTGCAGGCCGTGCGAAGCGGGTGCTGGGATTCGAGCTTGACACTGCCTCGGTGGCGAGCGCGCGCTGGACTGCCCTGGTTGGTTCATCCTCCAATGTCGAGTTCAAGCAGGGCAAGGCAGAGATACTCCTGGCTGCACTGCCTGATGGAGAACGCCCCGATGCTATTGTGTTCGATCCGCCAAGAGTGGGGTGCAGCCCCTGGCTGCTTGCGGAGGTGTCGAAGCGGGAGATACCTCGTATCGTCTATGTTTCCTGCGATCCGAGCACGCTTTCGCGTGATATAAAGATACTCTCAGAGAAATACGCGCTCTCCTCGGCACGGGTAATAGACATGTTCCCACAGACGTACCACATCGAAGTGGTGGCAGTGCTGGACCTGATGTAGCCGGTAGTCTATTCTCTCACATGTGTGAGGTCGGAGCCTGGATGCCAGGACTATCATCCACCGCAGAGGCATAGAGCCACTCGAAACTTGATAAACTGAGCAGAACGCGCTACTTTTTGCTAAGGCACGGACCTTGTGGTATAATTCCAGCTAGTGCAGAAAATACACGTCCGGCGCTCGTCGGCTTGTACTGCGCCCTATATTTCACCTTTCTGCTCCCCGTAGAACCTGGAGATTACACACCCCTCCAGCCCAAATGCACGGAGCAAACCCATAGAGAGGAGGTGTGACAAATGAACCTGCGCGACTATGAACTGATGTACATCGTGCGCCCGACCGTTGGCGACGATGGCTTTCCCGGTGTGACCGAGCGAGTAGATACGCTGATCGGCAACCTGGGTGGTGAAGTTGGTGAGAAGCAGGTCTGGGGCAAGCGCCGCCTGGCGTACCAGATCGAAAAGCACGAGGACGGCTATTATATCCTTGCGAGGATCAAGCTAGCCCCCGATCAGACTGCTGAACTTGAAGAGCAACTCCGTATATCAGACGACGTGA
>JBBSIK010000407.1:0-3397 GCA_038232115.1 Chloroflexia bacterium | reverse complement strand
CAGAAGCCAGGGGTTAGGAATCAGGGGATAACATTCTTTCCATTCAGGAGTCTGCATTTTGAAGCATCAACATATTGAGACCAGGACTGCGACAAGCGACGATCTTTACACCCGAAGCCTTGAGTTGGCACGTGCCAACCAATCTCCGAGCGGCGCATACATAGCCAGTCCAACTTTTGCCGAATACAAATACTGTTGGTTCCGCGACGGCGCTTACATCGCGTACTCTATGGACCTCGTGGGCGAGCACTGGAGCGCCGCACGCTTCTACGAATGGGCAGCCACTATGGTGGTTAGCCGTGCTACTCAGATTGAACGCGCTGTATCCGCCGCCGCAGACGGGGGCACACCGGCCCCGGAAGACCTACTGCATACTCGCTACACCGCCGACGGGCAGGTTGGCGACGGCGATTGGCCGAACTTCCAGCTTGACGGCTTCGGCACGCTTCTATGGGGTCTGGCAGAGCACGTCTCGCTCTCCCATGGATCTCTTTCTGATACCTCGCGTGAGGCGGTGAGGTTGTTGGCCTGCTATTTATCGGCCTTATGGAAGATGCCGTGCTACGATTGTTGGGAGGAGTTCGGCGACAAAATCCACACAGCGACGCTGGCTGCCATTTATGGTGGACTCAACGCGGCGACACGCTTGCTCGGTGGGTATGATGGCGCTGGGCAGGCTGGGCAGGCTGGGCAGGCGGCGGCTGAGATCAAGGATTTCGTGTTGAACCAGTGCGTAGTTGATGGTACCCTCTGTAAATTCGTGGGCAACCCCACCGTAGACGCCAGCCTGCTCCACGTTGCCACCCCCTACCGCCTACTTGCCCCCGACGACCCTCTGATGAAGGCGACGGTTGCGCGCATCGAATCGGAACTGAGGCAGGATAGCGGGGGAGTGCATCGTTACGCCGAGGACAGCTACTACGGGGGCGGCGAGTGGGTGCTGCTAACAGCCTACCTGGGCTGGTATTACATCGATTGCGGCAAGCCTGAGTCCGCTCAATCTCTGCTCCGTTGGGTAGGGGAGCAGGCCGAAGAGGACAATATGTTACCCGAGCAAGCGCCTGTACACCTCAACTACCCGCCGATGCTGGCTATATGGGAAGAGCGCTGGGGGCCAATCGCGCGCCCCCTGCTCTGGTCGCACGCTGCGTACCTGACGCTGAACCACTATAGACGGACGACGGATGACGGACGGCTATCGTCCCTTTAGAGACTATACTCGATGCCCACTATTGATGACGTTATCCCCGATAAAGCTACTTACCTGCCCGGCGAGGCCGTCCGTGTCAGAATAGCGCTGTCCAACGACGTAGATACCGCACTGCGAGGTCGCCTCACGCTGGCGTTGTCGCATCTCAACGAGACAGTAGCAGAGTTCGAGCAGCAGGTCGAGTTGCAGCCCAGGAGCAAAACGGCGCTATCTTTTAGCCTCACCCCACCGGCCACGCCACTGCGGGGCTATGGCCTGGAAGCTACCCTCTACAATCAGGCTGGAAGTATCCTGGCCGAGGGTAGCGGGGCGCTGGACGTGCTGGAGCGTTGGTCTCAAGCTCCACGGTATGGCTTTCTATCGGACTTCGGCCCCGACCAAACAGAGGATGAGGTGGCTACACGAGCCGATTCGCTCTGCCGTTACCACCTCAATGTAGTGCAATTCTACGATTGGATGTGGCGGCACTACAAGCTGCTGCCGCCTGCCGAAGTTGGCGAGGAGTTCACCGACGCCCTGAACCGCCGCCTTTCGCTGCGGTCGGTGAGGGCCGCCATCGAGGGGGTGCAGGCGCGTGGCGGTGCGGCTATGGCTTACGGAGCTGTGTATGGAGCGGAGCCTGAGTTCGCAGGGCAGCACCCCGAACTGATGCTCTATGACGAAGCCGGCCAGCCGGTCAGCCTGGCCCAGCTATTCTACATCATGAACATAGCTCCAGGCTCGCCCTGGGTAGACCTTATCGTGGCGGAGCTCGCGGATGCCGTGCGCGAGTTGGACTTCGACGGTATCCACATGGACCAGTACGGTTTCCCAAAGACGGCTCTCAGCGCCACCGGGGAGATCGTGGACCTCGCCGTGTGCTTTCCACCGTTGATTGACAGGGCTCGCGCATCGGTAGTCGCCGAGAAGTCTGGGGCCGGAGTTATCTTCAACGCCGTGGAGAACTGGCCTATCGAGACGGTTGCCCGGACCAGCCAGGACGTGGTATACATCGAGGTGTGGCCGCCATACGAAAGCTACGACGATTTGCGCCAACTTATCCGTGAGGGCAAGCGCCTGAGCGGTGGCAAGCAGGTGATCCTGGCCGCCTATCTATCTCCCTTCCTGGACGCCGCCGAGGAGACTTTACCGCAAGCGGAAGCCGCAGCTCTGCTCGCCACCGCCACCATCGGAGCGAGTGGAGGCTCGCACCTGCTGGTAGGAGAGCGCGACGGTGTCCTGTGCGATCCCTACTACCCAAAGTACGCGACGTTACGCCCCTCATTTGCGGTGAAGATGCGAGCATATTACGATTTCCTGGTACGTTACGAAGAACTCTTCATAGCCCTCGATCTGGAAGATTGGAATCTGGGCAACGAGGAAGGCGTGCTAGGCCGTGATGGGCAGCTGCCCTTGCGGGCGGAGAACATGAGGGAGAACATGAGAGTGAGCATCGAGGCTGAGGCCGGCACAATATGGGCCGTAACCCGACAGAAGCCGGGATACCGCATAGCGCACCTGATCAACCTGCTCGACCAGAGCGATGTAGCCTGGAACGCCCCGCACACGCCCTCAAAGTCGTTTGATAATATCGAGTTGGCGCTGACGTTGGAAGGCTCGCAGCGAACAGTAGGTGAGCCGGTGCGTGAGGTGCTATACCTTTCCCCCGACAGTAATTACGGGCGACCAACGCGAATGGAGTGGTTACAACAGGGCGATCAGTTACGTGTACGCGTTCCGCAACTCCACGTTTGGGGTGTGATTGTTTGCGTGTTGAGGGAAGAGGGCTGATCGGGTGCCAAAAACGACGGATTTCGGAGCTTGAGGAGGGCTAGGCTGCATGCAGGCCTTTTGCACATCGATAGGTGTTAGTAGGAGTGCCTTATCTCGTATGCAAAATCAAAGTCTCGTTTCCTGAAAGTAGCAGGATTTCTGGCACTTTGTGAGATCGATTTGTGGGTTAGCACCTGGACAGGTGGTGTACAGGTACCCTGGCTCTCATGAGCTACATGACGTTTGCTGCAATAGGCACAAGACAATGCGTTAATTTGACTCGATTCGGAGGCGGGGCCGCCAAAGTCAGACAAACTGGCAGCATGGCTTAGAGTAACCCCTGGCCCTTTCGGCTCTCATTTACGGTGTTGCAGTTGCACCTACTTCTCCCTCCTGCGATAGGAGAGATGCAACAACTCCGCAGCCTTGCGTTTG
>JBBSIK010000406.1:0-3402 GCA_038232115.1 Chloroflexia bacterium | reverse complement strand
TCCAGCCCTGGCCCAGGCGAATGTGGGCATAGCAATGGGGGCCGCAGGCACCGATATAGCTGTTGAGGCGGGCCATATAGTATTGCTCCGCGAGGACTGGTCACTGGTGCCGGGCGTATTCCAGATCGCACGTCGCACCATGCGTGTAGTGAATGGGAACATAGGATTCACGGTTCTATACAACTTTGTGGGACTCTCGTTGGCCGCACTAGGTTTCCTACCGCCAATCTTTGCCGCTGCTGCACAGTCGCTGCCCGACCTCGGCATACTCGCCAATTCGGCCCGCCTGCTCCGGCAGAAGTGATGCGGCGACAAGTTACAGTCAACCAGACAGAAAGTAGGTCGCGCATTTTCCAGGCTTTGACTGGGCTTACCGGCCCGGATATAGTGGTATAGCAAACCGTGTAAATGGAGAGGAATACAGACATGGACGCGCAACGTACAGCACACCTGAAAGATAAGCAGCCGCCTGCGAGTGCGTGGGGGCACGTGCATTCGCATGGTGTTTCGACGAATATGGGCGGCAGGCTGGCCCTCGCGCTAACACTGACCTCCCTCTTCGTGGCGGGGGAGTTCATCGCAGGTCTGGTAGCCCATAGCCTCGCGCTTGTCTCTGACGCAGGGCACAACCTGACGGACGCGCTCGCCATCGGCTTTAGCCTGTGGGCTATAAGCCTGTCTAAGAAGAAGCCTACCCCCGATAAGACCTTCGGCTACTACAGGGCGGGCATCCTGGCGGCGGCTCTCAATGCGGGCACGCTGGTGCTGATTGCGCTCTTCATCTTCTACGAGGGGATAGAACGCCTGCTCCATCCTCAGCCCGTGGAGGGTAGCATCGTCATAGTGGTGGCCGCCATAGCCATAGTGCTGAACACTGCCATAGCCATCATGCTTAGTGCCGGTGCTGGCGACCTCAACGTGCGCTCGGCGTTTGTCCACATGGCAGGGGATGCTCTCTCCGCAGTCGGGGTCATAATCGCGGGCGTGGGTATCCTGCTCACCGGCTGGCAGTTTCTGGACCCGCTAGTCTCATTCTTGATAGGACTATTCATCCTCTGGTCGTCTTCGGGCATCATCAGGGAGGCGGTCAACGTTTTGATGGAAGGCACCCCCGCGAGAGTGAATATGGGCCAGTTGATTGCCGAAATGGACTCGGTGCCTGGTGTGCAGGCCGTCCACGATGTGCATGTGTGGACCCTAGGACATGACAAACTCGCGCTCTCCGCTCACGTCAACACGGGTAACTGCACCGTGATGGCCTCTTCGCAAGTATTTGCCGAGTTGAACGAGCTGTTGCGGACTAGGTACAACATAGTGCATTCAACTTTGCAGGCAGAGTGCGCCGAGTGCGATCCAAACGATGAGTATTGTAGCTTTGGCTCGAAAGATGCACCGGCCCACGACCACGCGTCAGCCGGCGAGACGAGCCACAGATGAGGAGCTTCACACCCGGTGCGGCGTGCTAACTCTCTTCAGGCTCCATGAAACCACGCGATATTCCGCAGGTGGTAAGCCAGATCATGCCCACCGCCCACCCACCGATTACGTCAGTCGGATAGTGTACCTCCAGATAAACGCGACTCCAACCCACCAGGCCGCATAGTATCAGAATAGGCGCCCAAATCAACACGACGCCTGGGTGTTGCGTCAAGTTGCCACGCCGGCCCGCAAGATATGCCAGGGTACCGTAAGTAGCAAGCGTGGTCATGGGATGACCGCTTGGATAGCTATAGCCCGAAGCATGTGCGCGCCTCAACTTGAGGGCGGGGCGGTCACGCCGGAACACCAGCTTCAGCAACTGGTTTACCACACCCCCGCCCGTCAGCGCCATCAGCAGGGTAGCAGCGTCGGCAGTTCGACGCTCTTTGAGCCACCGAAAGCCCGCAAGGCCGCACACGAGGGTGAGCGCCCATGGCTCACCTGTAGCTGTAATAGCCGACATGATCCTGTCTAGCTGGGGATTACGCATCTCTCGCGCCAGTTGGACCCCACGAGTGTCAAATGCCATGGCTTCATGCTCGAGGATCTCGTCAGATATCTTACCAAAAAGAAGAATGCTGCCGACACTGGCGCTCAATCCGCCCACGAGAACGGCTGGCACAACCAGCAGCGGTCTGCGCCCTGACTTAAGTGATCTGTTCATAATTCCCTACTGGTTATCTGGTTACAAAGAAGGTGTCGATCTTCCTGGCCTGAGTGTATGCGACCCTCAAAGACCGTAATAGGATCCAGTATACGCAGCGTTAAGGCTGTTCGTCTACCCTGTAGAGCCAGGGCTGATGCAAAGACGCACTTGGGAGGAGTTGAGCACCCAACCGGCCCTTGTCATTCCTCACTGCGTTCGGAATGACAAGTTGCTCTTTGGCACTCGTAATTATTATATATAGAACTCTGCATCAGCCCTGCCTGGCGCGCAAGCTTCCTTGCACCTGCGATAAGGCACGTAGTAGAATGTTCTGGGGACTTCGAGTCGCAGGCCCCGGACTGTAGGCGGGGCAGCTTGTCTGAACTTCGCAACGTACGGAGGCTCTCCCTCCTTAATCATAGACCTAAAAGGGTAGAGACAGGAGATTACTATGCATTGGTGGATAGGGTTTATATCT
This sequence comes from Chloroflexia bacterium, assembly GCA_038232115.1. GTDB lineage: Bacteria > Chloroflexota > Chloroflexia > QHBQ01 > JADMIH01 > JADMIH01. The sequence continues at coordinate 799 of JBBSIK010000406.1, read as the reverse complement.
ACTTTCCTGGCGAGCGCTGTGGAAGTTGTGGAGGCAGTAACGCTCGTACTTGCCGCCGGGGTCACGCGGGGGTGGCGAAGCACCTGGATTGGGGTCGTTGCGGCAGCCTTAGTGCTGGCCGCGATGGTGGCCGTTCTGGGTCCTACTCTACAAACCGTCATTCCCCTGAATGCGCTTCGTATAGTCATCGGCACTCTGCTCCTCATCTTCGGGCTTCAGTGGCTGCGGAAGGCGATTATGCGCTACACAGGCATGAAGGAGCTACACGACGAAGCGAAGATTTACCAGCGAGAGGTCGCACAACTAAGCGCCACACCAGAGGCCGGAGCGGGCGTGGGAGCAACTTCCGCTATGGACTGGACGGCGTTCACTGTGGCTTTCAAAGGGGTGCTGCTTGAGGGTTTGGAGGGAGTGTTCATCGTAATCACGTTCGGCCTCACCGCAGGCGACATCACCCCGGCCCTATTAGGCTCCATAGCTGCCGCTGTTATCGTGGTGGCTGTAGCCGTGGTTATTCACGAGCCTCTCAGCCGTGTGCCTGAGAATACCCTCAAGTTTGTAGTGGGTATTATGCTCACGGCATTCGGTACATTCTGGGCAGGAGAAGGAGTCGGGTTGGTGTGGCCGGGCGCCGATGTCGCTATCCTGGGGCTGCTGGTGTTCTACGCACTGTCGGCGGGAGCAATGATAATGTTGCTACGCCAGCGCACCTCGGCGGGCGGAAAGGTGGTCAGCCAGATATGAAATACATCATAGGTTTCTTCGCCTTCTGGTACGATTTCATTGTGGGCGATGCATG
>JBBSIK010000405.1:0-3408 GCA_038232115.1 Chloroflexia bacterium | reverse complement strand
CCGGCTGGCGCTTCTTCGTACCCATAATTGCGCCGATGATCTTGCTGTCTCAGGAAGTTGCTCGCAGGGCGCTGACGTTCTTACCGGCCCTGGGGCGGCTCCGGGTGGTGGCAGGTGGGTTGGTGGCGCTCGCGGCGGTCGTTTACGCCAGTGATACGATATGGCTGGAGGAGTCAAAGGGTGTGATAGCCGAATACACCCGCCTCCACACCGCCTATGTAGAGCGGTGGGGTTCGGCGGGGATATGGCTGAAGGACAACACTCCCACACTGACGCTCACCGCCGCTAAAGGGGCAGGCGCAATCGCCTACTACAGTCAGCGTCCAACGGTGGATATGTTCGGCCTGACAGACCTGCACATAGGCCATCTCACCATATCTAACATGGGCGAGCGAAACGCCGGGCACGACAAAACCGATCCGATATATGTGTTGAGTCGCCAACCAGGATATGTGCTCGCCGAATGGGCAGGCTACTTCGATCCAATCAAGAGCCAGCTACAAAAAGAATACCGGTCTGAGACGGTACTTAGTCCTGATGGAGTACCCACCCGCTGGTTGGTGCGGCAGCCGGGAGCGCACAAGTGATGAGGGCTGAGGATTAGAGGCTGGGGCTAGTAGTTTCGAGTTTTGAGTTGAGATGCAAGACCCCCTTCATAAGTTTGTGGGTCTTTGCGTCTTTTGCGTTTCCGTCTCGCAGTCCCTGGCCTCTACCGTTCCCTCTACAGAATCTCAAATCGGCATCACGGTATCCAACCCCTGACCTTCATGGTATCAGCGCCGAGCAGTCCCAGGAGCACTTCACCGGTCGTGCCCTTGTACTCAGGGTGGAATTCGAAGCGAGCGCGCTCGAAATATTGCACGATGTGCTCTTTGCCATCTGTGAGGCTGACCTCTCGTTGCTCTTCGGACATGGGATAGCCAAACTGCGCGAGGCCACCGTAACGATTCCAGTAACCCAGGAAAGCATTATTGAGGGAGTGCCCAGTTTCGGGGAAGAAGCGATGGTCACGGGTCGGCTCGAACTCCGAAACGGTAGCGAACTTGCGGCCCGTGATAGAATCGGCGCCAAGACGGCCCAGCAGGACGTTGTAAGGCGGCTGGTTCTCAGGGTGGAACTCGAAGCGGTTGCGCTCGAAATATTGTACCGTGTAGCCGTTCTCGGTGAAGGCTTCAGTCAAAGGATAGCCGAAGATACTCAGACCGCCATGGCTCTTCCAGTACTTGAGGAACTCGCCGCTCAGATTATGCTCCGTTTGAGGGAAGTAGACCGTATTGACATCAGCCTGTGCGGGAGCGCGCTCTACGGCACGCGGCACCACAGTCAGCCGGTAGCGATAGAGGGGCGAAATGTTGACGCGTAACCAGTCGCCATTTATGGTGGGCTGCGACGGCGTCCAGGGCTGACCCTTCGGATCGAGGCCGGTCAGGACGATACGACCCATATCGGCTGTGTTGACCCCAAACACATCGGGAAGGTTTAGCTCTGCGGTGGCAACGTCGGTGGCGAACAGGGTCACATTGCCTCCGATGGTGCCGACCACCAGTTGCGATGGCGCGTTTGCCTGGTAAGTCACACTGGTACTGGTGTAGACTTTGCCTCCCACCACGAGTCCGTCACGCGATGTATAGGCGTAGCTTACGGCATAGCTGTCGTCGGCGCGCACGGGCGAGAAGTTGCCGGGCGTACTGCGGCTGAACAGGTCCGATAGCTGGCGTAGCGCATATGCCGTCACTTTCGGCTGACCACCATTGTCGAACAGGCCATACGAGTTTTCAGCAGGATTATCGCCCGCCGGGAAGTTGTTGAGCATCCACTTGGCCCCGCCCGCGAAGCCCTTACCGTACAGGTATGCCCATACCGCCGACTCCAAATTGGCGGTGCTGCGTGGGTCGTACCCCTGCACGCCTCCGCTCGATGACCGCGCCTGGCCCGGATAGCCGAATTCCTCCAACATTACAGGCTGGCCCGCGAAGGAACGTTGCAGGTTGTCTAGCACGAGAAAGGTGGCATTAAGCCCTGCGTAGCCGTGGGAGGTGAAGCGATGCACCGACTGGAAATCAAGCTTGCGATTCGAGGGCAGCTTGGCTAGCACTATATTGCTGTAGCCCGCCGTAATGGGACGACCTGGGTCCGCGTGGCGTACCGGGGCGAGCTGGGCGTCTATCCACGCTGCCATCGTGTCGTCCAGCATGCGCAAGAACGGACCCCATGAAACCGCATCGGCTGAGTCAATATAGTCGAGTGTGGTGGTACCGCTGTGCTTATTAACCCATGCAGCGCCTGCATCCAGGAACTCTCGGTAGAGTTTGTAGTAATTCGCCACACAATACGCCTGTTCATCGCTCAGGCGAGACGCGATAATCGATCTGCCTTCGCTGCTCTTGCGGTAGTCGCCTATATCGGCACGGGCCACGCGCTCGCCGTAGGGAGCGATTGTGTCGGGAGACTGGATTGGAGCCATTATGGTGCCCGTGGGATAGATAGCACCCGCCATGTCGGTGAACTGAGGCTCGTTTTTGACATCATAGGCGAGCACAGATGGCTCGGTTGCAAGATGCGCGGCGATTTTGCCGTTCAAGTCGGCGACTTTCGCAAGATCAGGCTCGGGCCAATCGGTGAAGGTAACGAGCAAGTACAGGTTATATTTGCGGGCAAGCGCGGTGACAGTGTCTAGCTTGGTGAAGTCACCCGCGTTGACGTTGTCGCGCAGCGATCTCTGTACAAAAATACGCAGAGTGTTGATGCCATAGGAGTGAGCGCGCGCAAAATCGGCCTCGATGAGCTTTGCATCGAATTTGTCGTCGTCCCACATGAGCCACGCCCTGTCAACAGGCCCTTCGTAGTTGGCTCCCATAACGAATACCGGCTTGCCCCCACGCGATGTAAGCCAGCCGCTTGCCTGCGCATCCTGTGCTTTCGCGGCGGGCACGGTGCCATATGAGCCGGTGAGGAAGAGACTCGCCAGCAAAGAAAAGAGCGCAACGCTCAAGAAAATTATCGAGGTAAGTTTGCGCTTCATGAGATGCGAGTGGTCCATTGACGATGTCCTGAGTAGATTACTTGCGTGATACACGGCTCTTGAGATATTACTCTAAGCAAGCCCAAACACACCTAAACGCCATCAGTCTCTGGCCTTTCGCTGCGTTCAGGATGACAAAGCCCGGTCGGCTTGTGAAACAGCGACTTTGCATCAGCTCTAACCTGCGTCATATTCTACATGGATCGCCGTCCTGAGCCATATGCATCCTCTGTGACAGTAACGTGCGGGACGGTCGAAGGTTGCAAGCCAGGGACGCGGGAATGCCTCAAGCACGGCAAGGACCGGCAGGGGGACAGATGTGAACCCACCCCTCATGCCAGTCCTCAGCCCCTGATCCTCCGGGCGAAGCTTACGCCGATATTCGG
>JBBSIK010000404.1:0-3431 GCA_038232115.1 Chloroflexia bacterium | reverse complement strand
GCTCTTGAAACGCTGCGCCAGCCCCTGGAAGACCGTATCGTAACGATAACACGCGCAGCAGGTACGCTCACCTTCCCCGCCAACTTCGTCCTGATTTCCGCTATGAATCCCTGCCCCTGCGGCTATTACGGCGACCCGGTCAAGGAATGCACGTGCTCTTCCACTACGGTAGCCCGCTACCAGAAGAAGATAAGCGGCCCCCTCCTCGACCGCATGGACATACACGTGGAGGTGCCCAGGGTGGAGTACGAAAAGCTCTCTGATAGGCGTCTTGGAGAGACTTCGGCTATCATACGTGCCCGCGTGGAAGTCGCCCGCAAGATACAGCGAGACCGCTTCAAGGGTTCGCCGGGCGTGACGTGCAACTCCGAGATGCGCCCGGCAGAGATACGCGAGTACTGCGACCTGGATAGCGCAGGTCAGTCGCTAATCAAAGCGGCTATGCGGCAGTTGCATCTGTCGGCGCGGGCCTACCACCGTATACTAAAGCTGGCGAGGACCATTGCTGACCTGGCGGGAAGTGATAGAATAGAGGCAGCGCATTTGGCGGAGGCTGTGCAGTACAGGCCACGACAAGTAAATTAGAGGGTAAACTATATAACACGTTCAGAGACGGACGTTTAAAAAGCCCCAGGCGCGAGCACAGACATATCTAGGTATTCGCCCGCGCTCGCCTCGAAATTGACAATCGCCATGCGCGCGGCGTCCATCATGCGCTGGGCGTGTCGCTCGTCGTCGCAGGGGAGCGAGACGGAGTTGCCGAAGGTGCCCCGCAAGCCAAGCATATGTACACGCTCATCCTTGAGGAACACGCCCATGAGGAGCACACCCAGGACGAAGACACCGAACAGGAGATCAACAGTCAGTATGGCAGGTATAGTGTTCAGCCAATCATCGGTGCGTAGGTTAGAGAGGTTGAAGAGAGTGAATACAAGCATAGCCCCGGCTATAAGCAACACATAAGGCCGCTCGCGCCGCGCTCCCGACCGCGCCTGCCATACGCGCACCGACTGCACCTCACCCAGAGGATATACTGTGCCCCTCATAGTGATCCTATCGCCGGCCACCTGCAGGTCTTTATCGCTATAGTACATAATCTCGGATGCCATGCTGCCTTATGCCACTCCTCTCCGTTATATATACGGAAGAGGTAACAGGGTTTCTGCTACAGGGGCGGCGAATTGCGACTGGTCGAAATGCCCTCGTCCTGGCCTGACGCCGTGACTACGCTATTCGTAAAGCAAATGACCGAGCTACCGCGACGACAGCACCACAGCCAGCACTGTGCCGAGGATCACCAGCACTGACACCGTAACTACCACCAGCACGGGCAAGGATAGCCTACGCTCCGTCGTGATGAAGTCTTGCGGCTCAGGCTCGGCGGGTTTGCGCGCTACCGCGTCGTCCGGGTCAGAAGCAGAAGGTGGCAGAACAGATGTCACAGCGTCTCCCGGCGAGTTGAAAGCTAGAAAGTTGAAAGAAAGCTAAGAAAGCTCAGAACTGCTTTCGACTTTCCAACCTTCCAACTTTCTAGCTTTCAACTCCTCACCGTCCGCCGCGTGCCAGCAGATCGGTGACTGCTGGCATAGAGTTCTGGGTCGCCTGGAGCAGAGGGCCAGAGAATATGAAGAAGACGATCACGGCCAGGGCTGCGGCCACGAGCGTGTAGGTGATCGTGGGAGACGCCCTCCGAGTGCGCACGCCTGAACGCGCCCCCTCGAAATACATGTACCATATTATGCGCAGGTAGTAGAACGCGCCCACAGCCGAGTTCAGCGCGCCTATCACGGCCAGCCAGGTGAGGTTGGAGTTTATCGCCGAGACGAATACATAATACTTGCCCAGGAAACCTACCGTGGGCGGTATGCCCGTGAGAGACAGCAGGAAGAACATCATCAGCGCGGCCTGCCCAGGTGCCCATGTTGATAGCCCTCGGAAGCTATCGAGGCTATCCGTGTTGCCCTGGCGCTGCAACCATACCACGACCCCGAACGCTCCCATATTCATGAACAGATAAGAAAAGAGATAGTACATGACCGATGAAAGCGCCTGCTGCTGGTTCTGGGGCGTGAAGGCGGCCAGGCCAATCATTACGTAGCCGGTGTGGGCAATCGAGGAGTAGGCCAGCATACGCTTCACCGAACGCTGCGACACCGCCACAATGTTGCCGAGCGACATGGTCAGCACGCTGAGGAAGGCGATAGTGGGTGCCCAGAGTTGCCACGCGGGACCCAGCGCCTCGGTCAGGATGCGCACAGTAGCCGCGAAGCCCGCCGCCTTAGGGCCGACCGACATGAAGGCCGTGACCGGCGTGGGCGCGCCCTGGTAGGCATCGGGGGTCCACATGTGAAACGGCACAGCGGCGATCTTGAAGCCCAATCCGGCGATCAGCAGGAAGATAGCCAGCATCAGACCGCCGTTGTTGGTGATACCCGAAGCTGCCTGCACGCGCTGGACCACCCCGCCGATGTCGCGCAGATTGGTGAACCCTGTCATGCCGTAGAGCCATGCCATACCGTACACCAGGATAGCCGTGGAGAATATACCCAGGAGGAAATACTTAGCCGCTGCCTCGTTGGAGAGCCTGTCGGCGCGGTTGAAGCCGGTGAGTATATACACCCCGATAGACATAAGCTCGATACCCACGAAGATCGTGGTGAGGTCGGTGGAGGCCGCCGTGACCATCATGCCGCAAGTGCAAAGCGCCAATATGGCGTAGTATTCGCCCAGCGCCATGCCGCGTTCGCGTATGAATTGCGTGGACAACAACACGGCGACAATGGCGGTGCCCAGAGCGAGCATGCGGAAAAACAGCCCCATGCCATCTATGACCATCATCCGTCCGAAGCCCTGCGCGCCCATGCTGTTCGGTGCCACCCAGCCGTTGAATAGCAGCAGACAGACAATGAAGGCTGCCGCGTATCCCGCGATGCTCACCCCTGCCAGCAGTGTACTCTTGTCCGACGCCCGGCCCCTGGTGAACAGGTCCACCAGCACCACCAGAATCGCGGTAAGAGCCACGATTACTTCGGGCGCTATCGTCAGCCAGTCCGGGTTCAATGCACTGTAGTCAATTGTCATAGATGCTCCTTCTAATCGGGTGCCAGAGAACGCTCCCCATTGCTAACTATGTGATTGGCCCGCTGTGGTGTGGCTGTCGGCGGGCGGCTGCGGTTCCTTGTGTCGCAAACCTCGCAAGTGGCTCCAGTAGCTGTCTATGCTGGTCGGCACAATATAAGAAAGCGATACAAGCACGAAGAGGACACTGCTGAGTTGCGTGCTGATAAATGCCGAAGCGGTTGCTATCAGGTAGAGTACAGGCCCACGCAGGATCGTTCTGGTACCCATCCTCACCAGGGCCGAGTCTAGCTTGCCATGCACCAGCTTCGTATTTGTTACGGCATAGCGCCAATGTACAAAAAGAACGAGCG
>JBBSIK010000403.1:0-3438 GCA_038232115.1 Chloroflexia bacterium | reverse complement strand
TTCATCTCTTCTCTACATTTTCACGCTCGGTTGTGTGGCCATGCACACCATGAAACTATTCAGCAAAAGCCGCATAGGCCGGCACAACGCGCTTCGGTAGCCTGCCCTCGATGATCGTGCACGTCGCGGTGTGCTCCTCACAAGTGATAATGCCCTTTTCGTGGAAGCGTGACACCAGTTCGCTCTCTCGATAGGGGATACGCACCCGCACCGGCACCAGGCTGTCGCTCAGGGTACTCTGTATGCGCTCCAGAAGCTCTGTAAGGCCCCAGGACAGCCGGGCAGATACGGGAACATAGTTGGGACCCAGGCTCATCTCTTCGCATATCCTGGCGCTTACGTTCCCGATGTCCAGGTCACTGTCGCCGTCGCCCCCGCCCGCCTGCCTGCCCTCGTGTCTGAGATTGGGGAAAAGCCCATCTATCTTGTTGAGCGCCACTACCCTCGGTTTGTCGCCGACGCCTAGCTCCTTTAGCACGCGGTCCACAGTCTCGGCCTGTTCCTGGGCGTTCGGGTGGGTAAGGTCCACCACGTGGAGTAGGAGATCGGCCTCCTGTATCTCTTCAAGCGTGGCGCGGAAGGCGGCGACCAGTTGTGTCGGCAGGCGCTGTATAAAGCCCACGGTGTCCGTGAGCAGGACTTCCTGCCCCTCGGCCAGTTTGATACGGCGGGTAGTCGGGTCCAGAGTGGCGAAGAGCACGTTAGCCGTATACACTTCGGAACTCGCCAGCGCATTGAGCAGTGTGGACTTGCCCGCATTTGTATAGCCGACAAGCGCCACGATGGGCAGCCCTTCACGCCGTCGCTTCTGGCGGTATAGTTCTCGGTGGGCATGCACATCACGCAGTTCGTCCTTAAGCCGAGCGATTCGTTCACCGGAGCGGCGGCGGTCCACCTCAAGCTGTGTCTCGCCGGGGCCACGCAGACCCACGCCACCCACACCCTGGCGGGAAAGGTGCGTCCACATGCGTGTGAGCCTGGGCAGCCGGTATTCCAACTGCGCCAGTTCGACCTGGAGGCGTCCCTCGCGGGTTTGTGCGTGGCGAGCGAATATATCAAGGATGAGGCCGGTGCGGTCAAGGAGCTTGGTGCCCAGCGCCTCCTCAAGGTTGCGCTGCTGGGTGGGTGTTAACTCCTCATCGAAGAGCACCAGATCAGCCCCCATTTGCTCCTTAAGTTGGCGTATCTCGTCAACTTTGCCCTTGCCAACGAGTGTCGCAGGGTTGCGGTCGTTCAATTTCTGCGTGATGCGTCCGAGCACCTCGACTCCTGCGGTGGCGGCAAGCTGCTCAAGCTCGTCAAGGGAGTCCTGTGTGCTCATCGCCTGCTTGCCTGCTTCTACGCCAACCATGATGGCTTTTTCTACTTCTTTGTCGGTGCTATAAAGTGTGCTCGTAGTAACTGTTCCTCCGATTCGTTCCAGCGCAAGCTTACATCTGTAGTTTCGGCAAACGCGTCACTGCCCCCTCAACTTCGGCATCGGAAACCGTGAGCGAAATTCGGAAGTAGCCTTCGCCCTGGCCCCCATAGCTGGCCCCCGATGTCACGGCTACGCCGATTTGAGACAGCATTAACTCCGCGAACTTTGCCGATGTATAGCCTTCGGGCACCGAAGCCCACAGGTACAGCCCCGCCCTGGGAGGCGTGACGTTTATGCCCTTCTGGGCGAGGGCCGCGCAGAGTTTGTCACGCCGCCTGCGATATATCTCGTTACGATCCGGTATCCAGGACTGGTCGCCGGTAAGGGCGGTATAGGCAACATCCTGAACGGCTCCATATATGCCGGAGTCGATGTTCGTCTTTATGCGGCCCAACACTCCCACTATCTCAGGGTTGCCCACTACCATCCCGATGCGATGGCCCGCCATCGAGTAGGTCTTACTGAGCGAGTTGAACTCGACCGCCACGTCCATCGCGTCGCGCGCCTGGAGAATGGAGGGGGCAACGTATCCATCGTAGGTGATTTCGCTATATGGATTGTCGTGTGCGATGATTACATCGTGTTTCTTTGCCCAGGCCACCGCACGCTCGAAGAACTCCAGACTGGCCGTGGCGCCGGTGGGGTTGTTAGGGTAGTTGAGCCAGAGGACGTTGACTGCCCTGGATACCTCATTTTCGAGCGCGTCAAAGTTGGGGAGCCACCCGTCCTCAGCCCGAAGCTTCAATGGGCACACCACGCCATCCGCCATGAGCGTGCCGTATTTATAGACAGGGTAGGATGGATCGGGAACGAGAGCCGCGTCACCGGGGTCCACGAAGGCAAGGGCTACATTGGCGATGCCCTCTTTGGATCCGATCAACGGTAGCACCTCTGTGTCGGGTTCGAGCGTAACGTTAAAGCGCGTCCGGTACCAGTCCGCGATGGCCTGGCGTAGCTTTGACTTTCCAAAATAATCAGGATAGCGCGAGTTCTCCGGGCGTTGTGCTGCCTCGCACATAGCATCCAGCAGAAATCGAGGCGTGGGCACATCTGGGTCGCCCATTGTCAGGTTGATCACATCTATGCCCGAAGCGCGAAGGTCCGCTATTTTCTTCGCCATCCCTGCAAAGACGTATGGCGGCAGTTTATCAAGGCGTTGCGCGAACTTCATCGTTGTTGGTTCCTCGTGTGCTTAAGCTATCTCCGAGTATTATACCGCATGGCATCAGCGGGGGACAAAGCGACGAAGTGATGAAATGATGAGGACTGAGAACTGAGGTTCACTGAGTCGCGTTCCCTACTTTTCTCTCAGTCCTCAGTCCTCAGTCCTCATCATTTCGCTAAAGGCAGTCACAAGATCCAGCGCCGCATCAAAGGTATCGTCGTGGGTGGCGTCTATCTGTTGAGCCGAAGTGGCTCGCCGGAACCAGTTACCCTGGTGCCGCGCAAAGTTATGGGTGTCCCATTTCATACGCTGTGCTGCCTCTGCCAGTGTGGCGTTCCCCTGGAGGTACTCGCCGATCTGGCGGTAGCCGATGCCGCTCATGGACGGCAGAGCGAAGCTATAGCCCATTCTGTGCAGACCTGCCACCTCGTCTACCAGGCCGCGCGCTATCTGGGCTTCGACCCGCGTATCTATGCGCCTGTATAGCTCCGCTCGCTCGCATTGCAGCACTATGGTGAGAATGCGGTATGCCGGCGACGTTTTCCCCTGCTGGGCACTGATCGGCTCGCCCGTCAGCTGGATCACTTCGAGTGCTCGGATGATCCGTCGAGTGTTGGTCGGCAGGATCGTTTTAGCGGCTATCGGGTCGAGTTGGGTGAGCCGTTCATGCAGGAAGCCAGCCCCGTCTAGAGCTGCTTCGGTTTCCAGGGCAGCGCGTATATCCAGGTCTGGCTCGACGCGCGGGATGGTCCAGCCTTCGAGCACTGCGTTGGCATAAAGTGGCGTGCCTCCCGCCAGCACAGGCAGCTTGCCTCGTGCCGTGATGTCCGCGATTATGCTGTAGGCATGCTCC
>JBBSIK010000402.1:0-3461 GCA_038232115.1 Chloroflexia bacterium | reverse complement strand
CGCCAGAGGCGTATCAAGCTGCTCGAAGGCGACCTGCTATGGGTATACCTCATCTTCTACTCGGTAGGCCGTTACGCCATCGAGGAGATCAGGGTAGACAGCGCCATGGTGAGTGGTTTCAAGACCCCACAACTCTTCGCCCTCGCCACCATCTTGTTTGCGCTCGTGATGGTCGCCATCCGCCATCGCCCCGGCACCACCGCCCGCCTGGCGACGAATAGCATACCCTACAGCGACACCGCCGTTGACGAGTACGACACACCTGAAGGCCCCCGCACCACCCGTGTCCGTAAGGTCGCCAAAGTTCAGCGCCAAGCGTCCACTGAGGCACCAGGGGCGGGCAGCGAGTAGGGGCTAGTAGTAGAGGACGGAAACGCAAAGGCGCAAAGAACGCGCAAAGATCGTTGTGGTTTCTGGTTTCCAAGCCTAATTACTAGCCCCTGACGGCTCCAAGGAGGTTGCGCCTTATGCAAGTCGGTATCGGGCTACCTAATACCGTTCCAGGCACGGAGGGCAGGCAACTTATCGAGTGGGCGTGCCTGGCCGACGAGGGGCCGTTCTCCAGTATAGGCGTGCTCGACCGCCTCACCTACGATAGCTACGACCCCCTCTCGGCCCTCGCCGCCGCAGCCGCCGTCACGAGCCGCGTGCGCCTGGCAACCACCATCGTGGTCGGCCCCCTCCACAACACGGCCATGCTCGCCAAAGCAGCCGCCTCGGTAGACGCGCTATCGAGCGGGCGGCTGGTACTTGGCCTGGCGGTGGGCGCTCGCAAAGAGGACTACGACGCGGCGGGTGTAGAGTACCGCGCCAGGGGCAGGCGGCTGGCCGAGCAACTCGCCGCGCTACGCACATTGTGGGAGGAAAGCGCAGGCCCCAGTTCTGGGCGACATAGTGGGCCGCCTATCCTTGTGGGGGGCCTGAGCGACGTGGGATTTGCCCGCATGGCCCGCTACGCAGATGGCTATGTGCATGGCGGCGGTCCACCCAGGGCCTTCCAACGCGCCGCCGACAAAGCTTGTGCCGCATGGTCGGACGCCGGGCGCCCAGACAAGCCGCAGCTATGGGCGCAGGGTTACTTCGCACTGGGAGATGACGAGGTGGCCGAGCAAGGAGCACAATACCTGCGCGATTATTACGCCTTCACTGGCCCCTTCGCCGAGAAAATAGCCGCCGGTCTCCTGACGACCCCGCAGGCCATCGCCGGATTCCTCCGTGGCTACGAAGAAGGGGGCTGTGACGAAATGGTGCTTTTCCCCACATCATCGGATATAGGCCAGCTACACCGCCTGAGCGAAGTGCTGGCTGGGCTGCATGCAGGCGCATGAAGGCTGCCCCGAATGCCGGTGATCCGCTTGAAAACCTTCATCGAAGCCCCGGCGGAGAGATGCTTTGATGTGGCGATAGATGTAGATGTGCATGCCCGGTCTACCTCATGGACAAAGGAGCGGGCGATTGCGGGTGTTACATCGGGCCGTATGAAGCTGGGTGATACCGTCACATGGGAGGCCATTCACTTCGGTATCAAACAGAGGTTAACCTCCTGCATCTCCAGATATGAGCGACCAAATATGTTCCAGGACAGCATGGTGAGCGGCGCGTTCCACTGTTTCACACACATGCATGAGTTCCGGCAAACACTAGGCGGCACACTGATGCTGGACACGTTCAGCTACGAGTCGCCGCTTGGCCCGTTCGGCATCCTGGCCGACAAGCTCTTCCTTAAGCGGTATATGCGCGCCTTTCTCTTGGAGCGAGCACTGTACCTCAAGCGCGTAGCAGAGCAACAGGCACACAGTTGACCTCCAATCCAAAATCCAAAACCATCCTGGGTGCCGGTCCCGCCGGGCTGTACTGCGGGCTGCTGCTCAAAAAGGCCGATCCGGCGTGCGATGTCACTATCATTGAGCGCAACCCGGCGGACGTGACTTATGGCTGGGGCGTGGTCTTCTCCGACCGTACGCTCGCCTCCTTCCAGCGCGCCGACTACAAGACTTATGGGCAGATCACCAACAATTTCGTCATCTGGGACTCCATAGACGTGCGCTACAGGGGCGAAACGATACGCTGCGGGGGTCACGTGATCGCCAGCATTTCGCGCAAGAAGCTGCTCAACATCTTGCAGGGCCGCTGCGCCGAGCTTGGGGTGACGCTCGAATTTGGCAGAGAAGTAAGCAGTCTCGATGAGTTGGGCGAGCCTGATTTACTCATCGCAGCCGATGGGGTCAACAGCCTGGTACGCAAGCTGTACGAGCCGCAGTTCAAGCCGCATATAGAGACGGGGCGGGCCAAATATATCTGGCTGGGTGCGGACAGAGTGCTCGACGCTTTCACCTTCATCTTCCACGAGAACGCGCACGGTCTGTTCCAGGTGCATGCCTACCCGTTCAGCGGCACCACCAGCACCTTCATCGTGGAATGCGACGAGCAGACCTGGCTCAATGCGGGCCTCGACCACGCTACCGAAGAAGAAAGCCTCGCTTATTGCCGCACCCTTCTAGCCGAAGACCTGGGGGGTGCAACCCTCCTCTCCAACAACTCTAAATGGGTCAGCTTCTCCACTCTTAAGACCCAGAATTGGCACACCCAAATCCAAAATCCAAAATCTAAAATCCAAAATATGGTCGTGCTCCTGGGAGATTCGGCCCACACTGCCCACTTCTCTATCGGGGCGGGCACCAAGCTGGCGATGGAGGACGCGATTGCCCTCGCCAACGCCATCGAGGAGCGTCCCGGCCTGCAAACGGCTCTCGACGAGTATGAGCTAGAGCGTAAGCCGGTGGTAGACACCTTTCAGCGCGCCGCCCGCGAGAGTCAGACTTATTTCGAGACCCTCAGGCGATACCTGGGCCTCGAGCCGGTGCAATTCGCCTTCCAGCTACTCACCCGCAGTGGCCGCATCACCTACGACGACCTCCATTTCCGCGATGCCCGCTTCGGCGATATGGTGGACCGTTGGATGTACAACTCGTCAAGGCAGAAAGCTGGAAAAGCCACCAATCACTTGACCCTCAGTCCTCAGTCCTCATCACTCGTCACCGTTGCCCCGCCGCCGATGTTCGCACCATTCGTCTTGCGCTCGATCTGTCTGCCCAACCGGGTTGTCATGTCGCCGCAATCTGGTGGCGATGCAGACGATGGCTTGCCCCAAGAAACGTATCTGTCGCTGCTGGCCCGGTGCGCGGCTGGAGGTGCCGGATTGGTGCTGGCGGACGTATGCGCCATTTCGCCGGAGGGACGCATCACGTCCGGTGACGTGGGCATGTACGACGAGCGGCATGTGGCTGCGTGGGCTGCGCTCGTGAAGGAGGCGCATGGTAGCTCGTCCGTCAGAGTGGGCGTGCAGTTGGGCCATGCCGGGCGTAGAGGCTCCACGCGATCCAGGCGCGAAGGGCTAGATAGACCGCTCGCATCTGGCAACTGGCATCTCATCTCGGCATCAGCTATCCCGTACACGCCTT
>JBBSIK010000401.1:0-3462 GCA_038232115.1 Chloroflexia bacterium | reverse complement strand
TACCGCACATTACAGGGATGTACAATATAGTCTCCACACGCCCGGACTTCACCAGAGTATGGACTTACAGCGGCTTTGACCCGCTCGATCTGCCAAAGCCCCTTGTTGGCGTGCTGCACTACTTCGACGGGCGTGCCACAGAGGAAGCGCTAGTCGCCATTGCTGAAGAGGAAGGTATTGAGTTAGACGAATCCCTCGTTCGCAAATTGGTCGATTTCAGGATACTGCTCCCCACGTCACCCGGCACAACGTAAGTGGCGATGTTGCAGCACACCCGTGTGTTCTACCTGCACCTAGACCAGATGCCGCATGGTGACACCTAAAATCCGCCAGCCTGCTTTGATGCTGGCAGCAAGATTACCGCTTACCTTTGACTCTCCGCTCAGCCGTTTTCGATAGCGTACAGGCACTTCCACTATCCGGTATCCTCTCTTGGCGGCCTTCACGATCATCTCTACGGTCCAGCCGTAGGTCATCTCGCTCATATGGAGGGAGCGCAGAGTGTCAGCGCGTATCGCGTGGAACGGGCCAAGGTCGCTTATTCGGAGGCCGAAGCGCACCCTCATGATCAGTGAAATGAGGCGGTTGCCGAAAATTGCGTGCGCGGGAAGTGCCCCGCGCTCCATGCCGCCGAGGTTGCGGGTTCCAATTACCATCTCGCTTTCCCCGCAGAGGATGGGGCCAACGACCAGGCTCATCTCGTCCGGATAATCGCTGTAGTCACCGTCGAGGAATACGACTACTTTGGCGCTAAGCTCATAGGCCTTGTGGACACCTGCCGCGCAGGCGTGCCCGTAGCCCCTCTTTGGCTGACGCACCACTATAGCGCCCGCGTGTCTTGCTACTGCCGCTGTACTATCAGTGCTCGCGTTATCCACGACTACTACATACTGGCAAATCTCCCGAGGAATGTCGGCTATTACGCGTCCAATATTGCCTTCTTCATTCCACGCAGGTATTACCGCAACTACCGAGGCAACCGTTACAGGCTCCATTTGCTCCCACAGCCCTTACAGCAATCGAACGGTTGGTCGGTTAGTATGCGGCGGCGGAACTCTTTGTAAGGCGCGCCGTTCCAAATCTCGGAGAAGGGCCGTTCGAAGGCATTACCAAGAATATACTCCCTACTTTGTGCGTAGTCAGTGCTGACAAAAGGCACAAAGCAGCAGGACAGGACATTACCGTTGGCCGTGATATAGCTCAAGGTGGTGGGCCTGCCGCACTCCGACCATGGACGGCTCGATTGTACCTCAGCCGACATCATCTCTACGGGCGTAGAAGCGCCCGCTGCGTGGAATTCCATGCCCAGGTCCACGCATAACTGCTCGGCATCCCGGATAAGCTGAGCCTCTTGTTCTTTCAGCCTGTGGTACAACGATTGCTCTTCAACACCCAGCCCTGTCCCAAAATAGACGAAACGCTGCATGTAAAACTCATCTATTCCCACTTCATGGCTCAATCGGATCACGTCTAACAGCTCATGCAGGTTCTCCCGCATTGCGATGAACCAACTGGAGATGTGTGGAGTTGCCGAGCCCAGCTTGTGCTTGGTCTCCACAAGCAAGCGTAGGTTCCTTACGACTTTCGGCAGCGAGTTCACACCGCGCACAGCCAGGTACGTCTCTGGGGTAGCGCCGTCGAGGCTGGCGCGATATTCGTCGAGACCTGATGCCACCAGTTCTTCGGCCCGGCGCGGTGTCATTGAGATGGAATTGCTGTTGAAGATGACGTGGGTATTCTCAGGACGCGCTTTCAAATAGCGGATCATTAACGGGAGTTCGCGGTTTAGCATCGGCTCGCCCAGCCCGTGCAGCACCACCCTATCCAGCACAGGAAACTGGTCTACCAGAACCTTGAACCGCTGCAGGCTCATATCGGCGGGCGCTTCCATTGGAAAGAAAGTGCGCGGGCAAGTAGTGCAAAGAGAGTTACACCTGTTGGTCGGCTCTATATAGAGCGATCTCGGCAGGGGCCGCTGTGGTGTGTTGGCGGGTTTGGGCATCTTGATGGATGATAGTGTAGACATCATGCTTTTTCTCGAACAGACAACCTGATTCTTTCAGGGTAACCCTCGCTCCAGAGGATCATACTTACTAGGGAACAGCACCGGCATCACGGGTCACGGCGCCGCGGGCAACTGAAAGGCAAAGCCGAGATAACCCAGGAAGAGCAGACCGGTATATGCCAGAGATGCAACCGCAATGCGGTGCCCCCGCTTGCTTTTGCGATCGTTTTGCGCCGGTGTACCTTCACCGAAGACCGGCAACCCGCCTGGTGGTAGAAACAGCGGCACGAACAGCAGCAGCCAGGTAGCATACCACGCATGGGCACTGGTTGCCAGGAAAAGGTAAGCCGCGACAAGCAGGAAACTTTTGCCCAGGAAATCGTAGGGATCTGCGTTCCGCCTGGCTAGGATATAGAGCGCGCACAAGGCAAGCACTCCACCCAGCAGGAGCCGAACGGCCCCGTCAGGTATGCTAAAGGGGACCGATACGCCGTACCTGAGTACATAGTACAAGGGCGAATTGCTCTCCTCGTCTTTTAGATAGGTCCCCAGAAAGGGCGAAAGGTAGCCTCCATAAGCCTGCACAAAAACGAGGGAGGCCGCACCGAAGACGGCAACCGCTATCAGCACCAATCTCCACCCAAACCGCCTGAGCCAGCCGGCTAACAGCAAAGCAGGTATTAGCTTTACGAGTATAGCCCCGCCCAGACAGAGTGCGGCGACTAGAGACAAAGGGGTGAGGCGGTTCTTCACGCCCGGCCCATAGCGCCTAATTGCAAGCACGGCCTCCAGCAGTGCCAGTAGCGTCAGCAACACAGATAATGCCTCAACGTGGCCGCTGCTCCCGAACTCGATTATGGGGAGGGGCGACCAGGCGTAAACTATGCTGCGCGTAGGTGGCATTCCCAGTAAGCCCAGCAGCAAGGCAAGTACCGCACAGCTTACCAGGTCGATACTCACCATAGCAGCCTTCATAGCGGTGACGCTATCAGGGACTAGCCGGTATATACCCGCGTAGAATATCTCAGCCCCGGCAGGATAGATCGTGATCGCACCCTTGCGGTTGATATGCTGCCATAGGTCGCGGTCGTATTCCGGAGACCGGAGAAGCTCCAGCTCGGGCGCGCCTGGAGGATACCGGTAGGGACTGATACCCGCCTCCATGACATGCCCATCCCATACATAACGGTAAACATCGTTGCTCAAGGTAGGAGGCGCCGGGACCAGTAGGGCTCTGCCGATGGTTGCTACTACGCCTATCAGCACCAGCGCGGGCGTGAGAGACAACGAAGAACCCGCACTCAACACAGTGTAGCAAGCTACAAGGTAAAGCGTGAATAGGATAGTAAACAGAGCAACGTATGCCCCAAATGCCCCGCGAGACTGGTTTATGTCGGACACCTGAAGTATGCCGTAGTAGCCCAGTAGCGACACCGCCCTTACCGCAAGCAAAACTG
>JBBSIK010000400.1:0-3465 GCA_038232115.1 Chloroflexia bacterium | reverse complement strand
GCCCACGTTGCAGGGAGGTTGATCTATGTCCTCGACTACCACGATCCAGCATGCGGAGGCTGCGATTCCCGTTCCCGCGGTGCAAAAGGACGAAAAGGAGCCGCGCTATTACATCATCTTGGTGATCCGCTATATTCTGCTGGCCATCTTTACCATCATATTCCTCGGCCCCTTCATCATGGCGCTGCTCGGGTCTTTCAAGACTACACAGGAAGTGCTGGCCTGGCCGCCAACCTTCCTACCGAAGATCTGGCAACCTCAGAACTATACAGACGTCTGGAATACGTCGTCGGGCGGGGGCGGCGGCTCTGCCTTTCCGCGCTGGATCCTGAATAGCGTGGTCCTGGCCACCTCGGTCACTGTTGCGCAACTCTTCTTTTGTTCGCTGGCCGGCTTCGCGTTCGCCCGGCTGAGATTCCCCGGGAAGGGCTTCGTCTTTGCCGCTATGCTCTCGACGCTGATGCTCCCCGGCATGGTGCTCCTGATACCCCAGTACCAGATACTTAATACTCTGCACCTGATCAACACATATGGAGCGATCATTGTCCCGAGCCTGACCAGCGCTGGTATGATCTTCCTGCTGACGCAGTTCTTCCGGGGAGTGCCCAAGGAGCTTGACGAAGCAGCCAATATCGACGGCGCAGGCATCTTCACAACGTTCTGGCGAGTGATTCTACCTTTAGCTAAGCCCGCGCTGGCCACAATGGCGCTACTTACCTTCCAGGGAATGTGGAACAACTTCCAGGCTCCCCTGGTGTTCCTCAATGATCCCAATCTATACCCTCTCACCGTCGGACTGGGCTTTCTGAAGGGCCAGTACGGCACGTTCTACAACGTGGTGCTGGCAGGCTCCATGTTCAACACGCTGCCGATGGTGGTACTGTTCATCTTCTTCTCGCGATTCTACGTTCAAGGTGTGTCGTACAGTGGCATTAAATAAAGCGGAAGCGCGCAGGCGTACACCCAACGCGCTGCGCCTCGCCTTTTCGCGAGCCGTTCAGGATTGGTTTTACGAGCTAATCCCGTTTGCCATAATGAATTTGTTTTGGCTCGTGCTAGTCTTAACGGTGGTCGCCGGCCCTCCGGCGACCGCCGCTATGTTAGCCGTCGCACGAGACTCGGCTGTAGGCCAGGGCGGCGAGCCGAGGATGTTCTTCTTCTACGTGCGACGTTTCTTCTGGCGAGCCTGGGGCCTCGGTCTCATAACCTTGCTGGGCACCGTCATCCTGACGAGCGATCTGAACTTCTTTGCGGGTGCCTTGAGCGGCGTGCCTGCCGTGTTCAACATGGGCATCTTCTTCCTGCTCTACGTACTGGTCGTCTGGATAGAATTCCTACTCATCGCCTGGCCCCTGATGGTCGACCATCCCGAGATGCCGATTACTAACGTGCTGCGTAACGCCGCGATCGTCACGCTGCGCGTACCCGGTGCTAATCTGGGCCTTGCGGTACTTGTGATCCTTTTGCTCGTGCTCTCATTCGCTTTTGGTGTGCTCCTGGCGCTGGCCTTTGCCGCCGTTGTCGCTCTACTCGCGCAGCACTACCTCCATTACCAGGCGCCGCTGCTTGCTAACTTCCCTCGTCTCCCAGGCGAAGAAATCGCTGAGGCTGAGGAGTAGAGCACACGGATTTTGCATGGAAGCGCAAGGCCGCCGGTCTTTAGACAGTGGTTAAGGCTTCTGGCACCCGAATACGTAGATAATCACCTCACCAATCGTGGACGCAGCCGGCATTTTGCCTGAGAGGATGACACTGAATGGCTGACAGTCATTTGTGGTGGCAGAAGGGCACTATATACCAGATATACCCGCGTAGCTTCATGGACTCGAACGGAGACGGCGTAGGCGATCTGCCCGGCATTCTCTCCTGCCTCAATTACCTGCAATGGCTCGGCGTGGACGCAGTGTGGCTGTCGCCGATTTATCCCTCGCCGATGGCCGACTTTGGCTACGATGTCGCTGACTATACAGGTATCGAGCCGCTCTTCGGCATCATGGGCGACTTCGACCGCCTGTTGGCCGATGTCCATCGCCGGGGCATGAAGATGATCCTCGACCTGGTGCCCAACCACACTTCTGACCGTCACGCCTGGTTCCTAGAATCCCGCACCTCGCGCCATAACCCCAGGCGGGATTGGTACATCTGGCGTGACTCCGCACCCGGTGGCGGCCCCCCCAATAACTGGCTCAGCGCGTTTGGAGGCAGTGCCTGGCAGTACGACGAGGGAACACAGCAGCACTACCTGCACTCATTCGCCGTTGAGCAGCCTGATCTCAACTGGCGCAACCCCGAAGTAGAGGCCGCCGTCTTTGATGCCATACGCTTCTGGCTCGACAAGGGCGTGGATGGCTTCCGCGTGGACGTCATCTACTACATGATCAAGGACGAGTTCTTCCGCGATAATCCGCCCAACCCCGACTTCAAGCCCGACGAGGATCCGCAGAATGCCCAGATACCGGTCTACAGCTACAACCTCCCGGAGGTACACCCACTGGTCAGGCGAATGCGAAAGCTCTTTGATGAGTACGAGGATCGTGTGCTGATAGGCGAAATCTACCTGCCGTACTCGGAGTTGATGCTCTACTATGGCTCAGAGAACGACGAGGCCCACTTGCCCTTCAATTTCCAACTTATCCTGCTGCCCTGGAACGCCGGTGTGATACGCAGCGCGGTCAGCACCTATGAAGGAGTGCTGCCCGCAGGTGGCTGGCCCAACTGGGTGCTCGGCAACCATGACCAGCACCGAATAGCCACCCGCATCGGCCGGGAGCAGGCACGCGTCGCCAATATGCTCTTGCTGACCCTGCGCGGCACCCCCACCAGCTATTACGGCGACGAACTGGCGATGGTAGACGTCGAGATACCGCCGGAGATGGTGCGCGATCCACAGGAGCTGGGCAAGCCGGGGTTGGGTTTAGGGCGCGACCCTGAGCGCTCGCCGATGCAGTGGGATCCAAGTCCCAACGCCGGGTTCACGAGCGGCGAACCGTGGCTGCCCGCGGCCCCGGATGCAGGCCGCTACAACGTCGTCATCGAGCAAGAAGATTCTACTTCTATGCTCAGCCTTGTCTGGCAGTTGCTGGCCCTACGCCGCTCGTCTCCCGCCCTGACCGTCGGCAGCTATAAAGACATTCCAAGTGTTTGCCCCGATGTCTACTCATTCATGCGGGAATATGGCGATGAACGTATGTTGGTGGTGCTGAATTTCAGCCACGAGGAGCGCGTCTTCAGTATGGACTCGAAAGCCACTGCACAAATCGCACTATCTACTCTGCCGAAGCATAGCGGACAGATTAACCTGGCGGGCGTAAGGCTGGCACCCGATGAAGGTGTAATCTTACGCTTGTGAACCCCGGCAACCATGCTATATCAGTCATGCAGGACCTTGACCCAGAGCCTGAGCGTACCGGCGGGCCGGGCTGGTGGCGCTCCTCGAAGATACGTGAGCTAGTGTTGGGACTGCTG
>JBBSIK010000399.1:0-3466 GCA_038232115.1 Chloroflexia bacterium | reverse complement strand
GCGGTGGATAGCATCGCCGTAATCAGCCCCCACCCCGCAGAGCTATGCCTGCCCTTCCAAGTCACCTCACTTCTGCAAACCAGGGACGGCCTCAACGCACTGCTGGAGCAAGGCCGCGAGTGGGCCACACAGCAAAGAGCCGACGCCCTCATCATCTCCTTCGCCGATTTGCCTCGCTTGACTTCGGGCGAGATAGCCAACATCGTGCGGTTGGGCGAGAGCGCGCGTACAGTCGTACTCGCCCCCGACCGCCACAACCAGGGCACCAATATCATGCTGCTCCACCCGCCCACCCTCGCGCCTTTCGCCTTCGGCCCCAACAGCTACGAAAAGCACAGGCATGCCGCCCACCTGGTAGGAGCGCACACCGAAATCTACCGCTCCACCGGCTCCTCGCTGGACATAGACACCCCCGACGACCTGGCCCTTATTGGTCTCCACCTGCCGGATTTCAGCTTGCGAACCGCAAACCTGGCTTGCGGAAGCATCTCCTGAACGCTTGATGGCCGCGCAATTGTCGCAAAAGAAACCTTCCCATCTCTGCGGTGAACAAACAAGGAGCATCGTGATATGCCAGACCCCAACCTGTCGTTTGGCCTCGTAATACAGGCCGCCGCCAAAGGCTTCCCCGAGGAGGTGATGGCCGACCCGACAAAGGCCGGGCAAGCCCTCATGCAAGCCAACGACCGCCTCATCGAACTCAGCCGCCCCCACTTCGACACGATATGGGCTGAGGACCACTTCCAATGGGGAGCGCGGCCCATGGTCGAGGCGATAACCACCCTGTCCTACCTGGTGGGCAAGTACCCCGGCATGCGCTTCGGCAACATCGTGCTGGGCCAGTCGTACCGCAACCCCGCCCTCACCGCAAAGATGGCCGCGAACCTGCAACTGCTCAGTGGCGGCAACTTTATCCTGGGTATCGGCGCGGGTTGGAAAGAGGACGAGTACACAGCTTACGGCTACCCCTGCCCCTACCCCTCGGCAGGGCAGCGCATAGACGAGCTAGACGAGGCAGTGCAGATCATCCGCGCCATGTGGACGGAAAGCCCCGCCACATGCGAGGGCAAGTATTACCATATCGAGAACGCATACTGCTCCCCGCAACCCAACCCGCCCATCCCGCTGCTCATCGCGGGCCAGGGCGAAAAGAAGCTGCTGCGCGTCGTCGCCAAATACGCCGACTGGTGGAACGCCCCCTTCATGCAGCCGGACGAATATGCCCACAAACAGCAGGTGCTGGCCGAACACTGCATGGAGATAGGCCGCGACCCCGCCGAAATCTACAACACCTACTACGCCCTGGTCAGCCTGGCCACCGACCGCAGCAAGACCGACCAAATCAACCCCGACTTCATAGCCGGCACCCCCGACGACGTAACCGAGGTGCTATCCCAATTCGTGAAGCTAGGCGTAAAGCACTTCCAAATCCGCTTGACCGACTTCCCCAGCACGGATGGCCTGGAACTGTTTATCGAAAAGGTGCTGCCAAGACTAAAGGAGTGAAAGGTTCTGAAACGTGAAACGTGATGCGGCTAGTAAAGAGAGTACCTCCATATGCAGCAACCATCTTTAGTGAGCCGCATCACGTTTCACGTTTCAGAACCGTTTCAGAAACATGCAACTCTCTATCATCGGCATCAACCACATACCCGAAATCAACTCCGGCGACGACCTGCCCTCCCTCATCTTGGCGGGGTGCGAGGCTTCGGGCGTTACTTTGCAAGAGGGCGACGTGCTGGTGGTCACGCAGAAGGTGGTCAGCAAGGCGGAGGGGAGGCTGCTCGACCTGGCGGGGATAGAGCCGTCGCCCTTCGCGCGGGAGTTCGCGCAAAAGTGGAACAAAGACCCGCGCCACACCGAAGTGGTGCTGCGTGAGAGTGCGCGCATAGTACGCATGGACCGGGGCATCATCATCAGCGAAACGCGGCACGGTCTGGTGTGCGCCAACGCCGGGGTAGACGCCTCCAACGTCCCTGGCAGCCACATCGTCTGCCTGCTGCCCGTGGACCCCGACGCCTCGGCCACCCGCATCCGCGAAGCAATTAAGCAGCACACGGGGGTAGATGCGCCCGTCGTCATCTCCGACTCGTTCGGGCGGCCCTGGCGCAACGGCATCATCAACATCGCCATCGGCATATCCGGCCTCCAGCCCCTCATAGACTACAGGGGCCAGTACGACGCCAACGGCTACCTCCTCAATGTCACCGTCATCGCCGTAGCCGACGAACTGGCCTCAGCCGCCGAACTCGTCATGGGCAAGCTGGACGCCTGCCCTGTGGCAATCGTGCGCGGGTATCCCTTCATGCGGGCGGAGGGCACTGGCAGGGAGCTGGTGATGGAGCCGGGGAGGGATTTGTTCAGGTAACATGCAGCAACGCAGCCCCCTACTTTGCTCATCCGGCACATTCAGCCGGTATCCCGACTACACCGACTATCGAGCGATCCTTCGCTATGCCCCGCAACTGCCTGTAGATGGCATCGAGGTCATGCTTTATCCTCAGTGGTACGATTACATAGATAGTGTTATCCACGACTTGATTGCTATGGGTTTGCACTTCCCCGCCGTGCATGCTGGGAAAGACATCTCTACAGGATTGGGCAGCCTGGATAGCGGTGAAGTGGAAGCCGCGCTACAGGAGCTAAACACCAATTGCCACTTTGCACGTGCAGTAGGGGCGAGTGTGCTGGTGCTCCACCTGTGGGGGCTACCCACGTCGGATAGCAGCATAGAACGCAACATGCAGCACCTGACGCGCTGCATAGATACCGCCGAGGAACACGGCATAGCACTTGCCATAGAGACTATACCCTGCGTCGTGGCCGACCCACTTGCCCATGTCCGCCGCGCACTCGAATTGGACAGCAGATGCAAGGTGGCCCTCGACACCGAGTTCCTGGCATGGCACAACCAACTTGAGGCAGCTATTGAGGCTGATTGGCTCTGGCAAAGTGAGCAGGTAGTTCACGTGCATATCAAGGACTATGATGAACGCATAGTTCCTGGCACGAAGCGGCGGTATCTACACCCAGGTGAGGGCCGTATTGACTTCCGCTGCTTCTTCACCTCCCTGAAAGAGCGTGGCTACCATGGCCCTATCAGCCTGGAGTCCCCAGTCATAGGCGCAGGTGGCAGCGTGGACATCGAGCGACTAAAAAGAAGCCTGAAAAACGTAAGCGAGTTGATGAGTTAGCCACATCCGCAGAAAAGTATTACAGTTACGTGGAAATGTAAAACCAGGCAAGGATACCAGGAGACAAACAAAATAACCAACTACATCGATTACGCCGCCATGAACGCACAGGTTCACCCCCGACGAAATAGTAGAGTGCAGCAAGGCGCATGGCACGTAGCAAGGTAGCTACGGTCTTGCCCTGGCATGTCCAAGAGGAGCAAAGTTGTGCAACTACCCAACTATTTTCTACAGCGTCAAGCTATGAACCTCGATGAGGTAGCGGTGGCTGC
>JBBSIK010000398.1:0-3499 GCA_038232115.1 Chloroflexia bacterium | reverse complement strand
GCCTAATGTCTCATTCACATCGAGCACCGACACCAGACCGTCTATGATAGTGCCTTCGGGCGTAACCACGAAATCGGCCTGTTGCTGGTTCTCCTCAAATTCGCCGCGCACTTCGCCGACGATCTCCTCTACGATATCCTCCAGCGTGACGATACCTGCCGTGCCACCATATTCGTCCACGATCACCACGATCTGCACGCCGCTCTGCTGCATGAAGCTGAGCAGTTGGTCTATGTCTATCGTTTCGGGCACAGCCTCAATGGGGCGCATCAGGTCACGGATAGTGAACCTGCCGTTGGGCAGATGCAGACCTCCTAACTGGAACGGCTGCTGAGGCGGTGATTGGGCCTTAGCCTGCGACCCGTTTGCCCCGTCCGGCTGAGGAGCCACCATGTTGCCACTCTCCGCGAGTTGCAAGAATATATCGCGCACGTGTACCACACCTATTATGTTGTCCAGGTCGCCATCGTACACCGGGAAACGACTGAAGCGGTTCTCTACCATGATCTGCACCACATCCCCCATGGAAGCCTCCAAAGGGATAGCCACTATCTCGGTACGCGGCAGCATCACCTGGCGAGCCGTCAGATCGCCAAAGTCGAACACGCGGCGCAAGATCACCTCTTCTTCGCGGTCCAGCACACCCGCCTTGCGGCTAGACACCACCAGCATCTCAAGTTCCTCCACCGAGTAGACGTTGGGGTACTCGCCCCCCGACCTGAGACCCATCAGGCGCAACACACCGCCGCTGAGAAGGCTCACCACGGTGATGAGGGGGCGGAAGATAAACACAAAGACGTTGAGCGGGCGTATCAGTACGAGCGCGGTCGTAGCAGACCGCTGCCGAGCTATGATCTTGGGTACGATCTCACCAAAGACGATCTCGAGCAGGGTAACGACCAGGAAAGACAGGGCAATGGCAATGCCATACGATGTGATGATCGCGCCTTCTTTTGGCAGGAACGTCTCAAGAGGCTCTCGCAGTATCTCACCGAGCACAGGCTCCCCAAGAGCGCCAAGGCCCAGGCTCGCCATCGTAACGCCTATCTGTATGGCAGCCAGGTATCGCTCCAGGTGCTCGATGGCATACTTGACGTTGCCGGCAGCGGCATTACCCTCGCTGATAAGTTGCTCTATACGCGTCTTGCGAACACTTACGATAGAGAACTCGGCGGCCACAAAGAAGCCCGTGCCGAGTACCAGTATTATTATTGCAGCTATACCAAACATATGCGCAGATACCTATCTGCTGTACACCTTCAACCTTCTGAGTAGATTTGCTGGAAGCACTCGCTACACCACATGGTATTAGCAGGTTTTAGACCCCGATGGGGAACATACTTTGTCACCTATCATGTTATAGCTTGCGAGCCAGGGAGTCAAATATGGAGAGCGCCTCCGCAGATGCTGCACGCCACCACTTCCAACTTCGCAAATAGGGGCAACCGTATTTGACAGAAGCCCGCCTCTACTTTATAATTGATTCTTGACCGCGCTTGCAGGCAGGCGTAGAATGCGCTTGGTTACGTGCAGGGAGTATTGCTCCAATTCAAGCCCCGAACCTTCTATTTTGGGCCAGGCGCGGCCTGCTAGATGCTCACCAATATGCGGCGCATACAGGCATGTTTGCGTGACCTGCGGACGCGAAGTCCCTATTCCAGAACAAAGAGCAAATATGAAGCGTAGTAAGGTAAGAGAGCTAGAAGGGTGAGCGGAACGTATCCACATACGCCAGGCTGCTTGCTCTATACCTCCTGCCTACTTTCCCTTGTTTCAAACTCATAGGAGCATACCTTTGCGACGAAATAACCTTTGGACATGGCTAATCGGTATCCTTCTGGTCACAATCCTAGCGGGATATGTTGACATGTCGGACACCATCGGCATCGGCGACTTCAAGCGCGATGTCAGGCCTCGACTTGGTCTTGACTTGCAGGGTGGCTTGCAGCTTGTGCTACAGGCGGAGCCACGCAACGCCGACACCCCCATCACGACGGACCAGCTAAACGCCGCTCGCAACATCATCGAGGACCGTGCCAACGGCACAGGCGCGGCAGAACCTGTGGTGCAGACTGCCGAGGGCAATCGCATACTGGTAGAACTCCCCGGTATTCAGAACCTGGAAGATGCCACCAGCATCATCCAGGAAACGGCCTTCCTGGAAATTGTAGATGGCGGAAGCACTCCTCCGGCGGAGGGAGATTTAGTCTGCACGAGCCTGGGTTGCCCCCGCCCTGAGCAGTTGCGCTCCCAGCAGGGCGGCACCTCCACCACCCCTACCGTTTCGGCTACCATCACCGGCACGAACAGCATCACTTCCACGCAGGCCACCACAGGCACGGTCGGCACCGGAGCTACCACCAGCAACACCCCGGAGGCAACGCCCACGCCCCCTTCCAAGACCTGGACCACTATCGTAACCGGCGACCAGATAGACGGTGCCAAGGTCGCATCTATCTCCAACCCCACCACCGGTGCGCCTGAAGTGCAATTCGCCTTCAAGGGCGATGGTGGCAAGATATTCGGGGATTTCACGACTAACCACGTAGGGCAGTTTATGCCGATCACGCTCGACAAGAGGGTCATCAACGCACCCCGTATCGTGGGTGCTATCATCGGCGGCAACGGTGTTATTACGGGCCTGACCCGCGCCGAGGCCAACAAGCTGGCGATCCAGCTCAAGTACGGCGCTCTGCCCGTGTCTCTTCGTCCTCTGGAGTCGCGCAAGATCGCGGCCACCCTCGGCCAGGAAGCTATCGACAAGAGTAAGATCGCGGGCATTATCGGCCTAAGCCTCGTCGTGCTGTTCATGATGGCCTACTATCGTCTCCCCGGCGTGCTGGCATCTGTCGCGCTACTCATCTATTCCCTGGTCACATACGCCGTATTCAAGCTGGTGCCCGTGACACTGACGCTCGCTGGTATTGCCGGTTTCATCCTGTCAATCGGTATGGCAGTAGACGCCAACGTACTTATATTCTCGCGCCTCAAAGACGAGTTGCGGTCGGGCAAGACCCTCGCCGCGTCGGTGGAGGCAGGCTTCGATCACGCCTGGCCGTCTATCCGCGACAGCAACGCCTCGACCCTGATTACGTGCGGTATCCTCTTCTGGTTCGGCTCCATCTTTGGTGGCGCATCGATCATCAAGGGCTTCGCGCTTACTTTGGCGATAGGCGTGATTATATCGCTCTTCACTGCCGTTACCGTGACGAGGACGTTTCTGCGAGCAGTCGTGCCTACCGCCCTCTCGCGCAGCCGCTGGGCCTTCTTCCTGGAAGGTCGCAAGACCCCAGGCGCTCCGATTACGGCCACCACCATGGAAGGATAAACGAGTGGTCAGTCGTCAGTGGTTGGTAGCTAAGTTTGGCCCCGCAACTGACGACCGACCGCTGACAACTTCACCAACGAGGAAACAATGATCGATCTAGTAAGCAAGCGTTACCTGTATCTGGCTATATCCGTGTTCATCATCATTCCAGGGCTGATAGCGGTGGCACTC
>JBBSIK010000397.1:0-3501 GCA_038232115.1 Chloroflexia bacterium | reverse complement strand
TATTATTGCCTTTAGCTAGTGATGGTTACGAAACGCAAAGACGCAAAGGACGCGCCAAGATTTAGAAGGGTTGTTTAGATAATTGAGATAGACAGTGAGCCTCTGTAAGAGATTATCTGGTTCGATAACGGCGAGAAACAACAGCGAATCTTTGCGCGTCCTTTGCGTCTTTGCGTTTCGTCAAGAAACTATCGTAAACCTGTATCAAGAACCGGCTTTTACGGCTGTTTCGTCTACTATCTCGTGTTGCTCGGCAACACGAATGTCTTCCCAACAGGCTACCTGGTGCCCCTCTTCTATGGCGCGTAGAGGCGGGCGCTCGAACTCGTTGCGCGGCTCGCGGTATGTGCAGCGGGCGTAGAAGGGGCAGCCGGGAGGCAGGTTCATCAGGTCGGGGGGCAGGCCGGGGATCGGCTGTAGTCGGTCCTTGCGCGCTTCATCGAGGCGGGGTACCGAGTTGAGCAGACCGAGCGTGTAGGGGTGGCGCGGGTCGCCGTAAAGCTGCTGCGTTCGGGCTTGCTCCATAATCTCCCCGGCATACATGACGACCACCCTGTTGCACAGGCCCGCCACCACGCCCAGGTCGTGCGTGATGAAGATAACCGCCGTGTTGAACTCGCTCTTGAGCCTCCTGATAAGATCTAGGATCTGCGCCTGGATGGTCACGTCGAGTGCCGTAGTCGGCTCGTCGGCGATCAGCAGCTTGGGGTTACACGAGAGGGCCATGGCGATCATCACGCGCTGGCGCATACCACCGGAGAACTGGTGCGGGTAATTGTCCACGCGGTCGGCGGGGGACGGTATGCCCACCATCTTGAGCAATTCGATAGTGCGGGTGCGTGCCTGCCTCTCTGTCATGCCCATGTGCAACTGCAACGCCTCACCTATCTGGCGGCTCACCTTCAGGACAGGGTTCAGCGAGGTCATCGGGTCCTGAAAGATCATGGCGATCTCCTTGCCCCTGATATGTCGCATCTCATCATCACTGAACTTGAGCAGATTGTCGCCCTTGTAGAATATCTCGCCGCCTACCACCTTGCCCGGTGGAAATGGGATGAGCCGCATGATCGTCATAGCCGTCACGCTCTTGCCCGAACCCGACTCCCCCACGATACCCAGCGTCTCGCCCTCATCCAGCTTGAACGACACGCCATTCACCGCCTTCACCACCCCATCAGGCGTGAAGAAATGCGTCTGCAAATCGTTTACCTGTAACAGTTCTGCCAATGGTCACTCCATTCTGAAACGTGGGTCTGTAATGTAATGCGTAATCTGTAACCCCGCTTAATCTTTGCGCGTTCTTTGCGTCTTTGCGTTTCGTCTCTTCACGTTTCACTACTTCACCGCCTGCTCCTCGGATCGAGCGCATCGCGCAGGCCGTCGCCGAAGAAGTTGAAAGCGAAAAGGGTAATCGCAAGGGCCAGGCTGGGGAAGAGCACCAGGTATGGCTCTGAGCGAAGTTGGGGCTTCGATTCGGCTATCATGCCGCCCCAGCTAGGGATGGGTGCGGGGGTGCCGATGCCGATGAAGCTCAGGAAAGCCTCGATCAGGATAGCAAACGGTATACCGAACGTCACCGCCACGATCACGGGGCCGAGCGCGTTGGGCAAAATCTGCGTGAACATGATGCGCCACGGGGGCACACCTATAGAGCGGGCCGCTTCGACATACTCTTTCTCGCGCAGTGATAGCACCTGGCTGCGCACCAGACGGGCCATCGAAGGCCAGAAGGTGAAACCGATAGCGATGTAGATATTCACCAGGTTCTGCCCGATTGCCGCTAGTATCACGATAGCGAACAGCACGGTGGGGAAGGCATACATGATGTCGGTGATACGCATCAAAATCATGTCCAGGCGTCCACCGTAGTAGCCCGCCAGCAGCCCGATTGGGATGCCCACCAGCAGAATGATCAGCTGACTCACAAGGCCCACCGAGAGCGACACCCGCGCGCCGTACACCACGCGGCTAAACTCATCGCGTGACAGGCGGTCGGTGCCGAACCAGTGGGCAGCAGACGGCCCCTCGTTGCGGATCGTGTGCCGAACGCCATCCACTAATCCGTATACAGGCTCATCGTAGCTGTAGGGCGCGATGAAGTTGGCGAAAATGGCTATGAAAGCCATTATGAGAAGCACTATCAGGCCCCCAACTGCCAGCTTGTTGCGTCGCAGCCGGAGCCAGGCATCGCCCCATAAGCTGCGCGCCTTGGTGGGCATTGCGAAGTCGAGAGGCGTATCTCTGTCGGATGCTTGTATAACTGCCATCTCTTAACTCCTCGCTCCCGCACCCAGGCGTACCCTCGGGTCTATCAGGCCATACATCAGGTCAACAATCAGGTTAATGATCAACACGAGCGTGGCATAGAAGATCGTCGTGCCCATTATCATGCTATAGTCGCGCTGGTTCACGCTGTCCACGAAGAAAAAGCCGATGCCCGGCACTGCGAATAGCGACTCCACGACCAGACTGCCTGTGACGAGATCGCCAAATTGATCGCCCATGACAGTAACTACCGGCAGCAAGGCATTACGCAGGCCATGGCGGATCAGCACCACACGAGAGCTAAGACCTTTTGCCCAGGCCGTGCGTATGTAGTCCTGGTTGAGTACCTCAAGCATGCTGGCGCGCGTCAGACGGGTCAGCACAGCCATGGGGCGGATCGCCAGCACGAAAGCTGGCATGATCAGATATGCAGGTCCGTCCCAGCCCGCTATCGGCAACCAACCTAGGTTGAGGCCGACCACCAGGATGAGAAGGATGCCAAGTACAAAGTTGGGTATTGAATAACCGATTAGCGAGAAGGTGCTTGCCGCATAGTCTATCCAGGTGTTCTGCTTGAGGGCGGCTATTACTCCCAATGGCACCGCCAAAAATATTAGCAGTGCGAAGGCCGTCATGCCCAGGATAAAGGAATTCATGGCGGCTGGCACAATAATATCGGTGACGTTGCGGCCCTTCTGGCTGAACGATGGCCCCAGGTCGAGGTGCAGCAAGTTCCATAAAAAGCGCAGGTACTGACCCGACGTGAAGCCACTGCCGCCCAGTTTGGTAGGCTGACCCTGCAAAAACATAATGAGCCACCAGAACAGGAGCACCCCACCGCCCGTTATCAGAAACGGAGCTATCTCTTTCGGCCCGAACCCGGAGCCGCGAGCCATCAATTGGCTCTTTATCTCGGCGGCCGTACCCGCCCGGCTGCGTCTGCCGAGCAACAACAGGCCAATACCGGCAAGAGCCAGCAGTAGCCCCAACCCCAGCACGATGGATTGAGGGGTAGACGCCCCAGCGCCGTAGAAAGTGGGCCACATCGGCTCGTTCAGGTGATACGCCTGCTCAAGGGCAATGGTGATCGCCGCGCTCGAGTGCTCGGTGGTAAAAGGTCCACCCTTGGTCGAGTGCATCAATACGAATGTTATAAGCGAAATGCCCAGCAGGGCCGGGATCATTGCGAATACGCGCCGGATGATATATGTTGCCATAATTTAGCCTGTATTCTAG
>JBBSIK010000396.1:0-3508 GCA_038232115.1 Chloroflexia bacterium | reverse complement strand
TCTCGGAGGCGAGGGCCGCCGAGGTGTATTGCACCATCATAAAGCCACTGTTCAGCCCACCATGCTCGATGAGGAACGCCGGAAAGAGGCCCCCGTGCGCCGCAACATCCACCAACCGCGCCTGCCTCCGCTCGCTTATCGTGGCAAGCTGACACACGGCAATCCCCAGGAAGTCTGCGGCCACGGATAGAGGCGCGCCATGGAAGTTGCCGCCGGACAGTACCGAGTACCGAGTACCGAGTACCGAAGGCTGCCCGTCGCCATCTGACCCTAGGCTTTCAAAAAGAAGAGGGTTGTCGTTGGCGCCGTTTAACTCATTGAGGAGCACACCGTTGACATAGCCCACTGCATCTTTTACGGGGCCATGCACCTGAGGCATGCAGCGCAGTGAGTAGGCATCCTGCACCTTGCCCGCTGTGGCTTTTTCCAGCCCGTCGCCGGGGATGTCATGCCATAGGAGGGTACTGCCCTCGGTCAATTGGCGAATACGGGCAGCCGCTACTATCTGGCCATTGTGCCCTCTGGCGGCGTGTATACGCGGGTCGAAGGCATAAGGCACGCCCTGCAGCGCTTCCAGGCTCATAGCGCCCACCACGTCGGCGGTGTCGCACAGCATGGCGGCATCAACCAGCGCAAGCGAGAGGAGAGCCGACATCAGCGCAGTGCCGTTGGAGAGGGCCAACCCCTCCTTCGGGCCGAGGCGAGCAGGCTTGAGATTGGCGGCATGGAGGGCTTCACCGGCAGGCATGTAGCGCCCACACCACTCGGCCTGCCCCATGCCAAGCATCCCCAGCGACATATGCGAGAGAGGCGCTAAATCGCCACTCGCGCCCACCGACCCCTGCTCTGGGATGAGAGGGTGTACCCCCGCGTTCAGCATATCGTACAGGAGGCCCAATGTCTCATATCGTATGCCTGAGTAGCCGAGCGACAGAGTATGTGCCCGGCACAGCATGAGCGCGCGTACCACCTCGGTGGGCAGCGGCGGACCTACGCCCACGCACTGGCTCAATATAAGGTTCACCTGTAGCTGGGCCAGATCGTCGTGTGGAATTACGCGGTCCTTGAAAGCGCCGAAGCCGGTGTTGATGCCATACACTACCTCGCCGCGCTCCACTATGTCATCCACGATAGTGCGCGACCGATGTATTCCGACGAGACATTCGGGAGATATACCGGCTGTATACGCCGCTTTGCCCGTGGCCGAGTCGCGTGGCGAGCGTGCTATCCTGGCTACGTCGGCAGGCGTGAGGTTGGTGCCATCTGAGATAAAGCTGTGGCTGCTGTGGCTGCTGTGACCGTGGTGGTTATCATGGAGGTGCGGGTGATCCGGTTCCATTGGTCCTCTTCGTATCATGTTACGAGATTATGGGTTGAAAGTTCAAAGTTCAAAGTGGCTATTCATTTTACTTGGCACTCGTCGCTTTCAGCTTTCAACTCCGCACCCGTCCGGCTATTGTTGAGGTAGGTGACGGTTCTGGAAGCTACATCATGGGGGCTGAGACCATCAGTATGTATGTAGAGATCGGCATGCTCGCGGGCCTGTGACAGGCGACGGCGTTCTTCATCAAGCATGGGCTGGTGCCAGCGAACGCCACGGCGGCGACGTATTGTGGAGAGGGAGGCGTCCAGGTAAATAAGCACGTCCGGCCTGGATCTTTGCCACAGGTAGGGCACGTGCGAGTGCTCCTGTGCCACTGCGCGCGCTTTATACCCCCGATCACGCAGCGTCTTGATCAAGGTGGACTTACCTGCCGAGCAGACACCTACTACGGTTATCTGGCGGGGATCTGCGGGAGGTATGGGAGCCGCTGAGGGAGCGGTCTGTTGGGGTTGAGGTGGGACGCGAGGCTCCAGAGTGTGGATGGGGCGCATGAGGATAGAGTGGGCCCAACCGCGAGCGTGGCGATAGTCGCTGTTGCTCGGAGGCGAAGGCGGCGCGAAATACCGATCCGACTCCCCCGAACTCGACGCTCCAGATGCTCCTATATCTCCCATAACGCGACCTCCAAGTATGCCTTCCGATACTGCCATAGTAGCAACATGGGTCTGTGGATGTCAAGTCGCAATGACCGTGTAAGTGTTGAGAATAGGGGTGGGGCAAATCAGCAGAGTGCCTGCCCAAGACCCACCGCCCCCGCTTCGCTCATGCCCCCCCATAGAATGGGAGGGAAGAACAAAAAGAAGAGATAGAGGTGGGGACACCCACACCCCTGTCAGGGGCATGCCCCTGCACCCCTATTCTGAACACTTACATAACTGTCAGGCTAGGGCTGATCTTAGAACGTTTCTCGACTGATATGCTACAATGCAGTATGTTTACCAGCAAAGCGAAACTATATCCGCTGCCGGTTACTCGTGCCCTCTATGCGGCGGAGAAAGTGTGCGCCGTTGGGGAGGGTAGAGATTGTCACGTGGCGGTTATGAGTCTGGCCGATGTGCTGGCGTACTACCTGGGAGCCATCGGGGTAGCGCAGTACTCGCAGGCGCTGTATACGGGGCAGATAGAAGCCGATCCTACGCTCAACCGCAGCCTTCGCAGCCTTCGCAGGCTCCTGCCGGGGCAGTGGCTAGAGTGGGCCGGGCGAGGGCTTGCAGCCACACCGGGCGGGCAGGTAGCGGGGCTAGATGAATGGTACACAGGTAAGCAGAGCGGTGAGATCGCGCAGGCATACGAGGGGCTGCGCCAGCTCATGGCGAACCACCTTGCCTACACAGGTGAGTACGGGCCGCAGGAAAGCGTATCGCCGCGCACTCTGCTCGAATTGGTGGACCAGTATCGCATCCGCCGGAGTAAAACAAAGGAGGAATCGCGCCCACCGGACTTCGACGAGCAGGTTACAGGAGTGTTGCTGCCTGGCTTGAGAGCCATGGTGCAGAGTGCCGGCTTCCTCAAAGAGTACGACTTGTATGCCCCACAGCAGAGGCAACTACTCATGGGTCCGAAGGCTACGACTCCTATGCCCCCAATACAGACCCCACCCGATGCCGCAGCCACGCTCCTGCTCTTGCCGCCTGGAGAAGCGCCCGACTATACGAAGCGGCCCGACCTGCAAGCCGAGCGCCTGCCGCTCTTCCCGCTCGATCCACTCCTGGCCTACATACGTTGCGACAGGTGCAACCGCCACAGGGTCGCCGCCCTGCGCGAGGTGGCTAACGGCACACCATCATACCTGGGGCTGGACCCCGACTGCGAACACACGATAGAGGCGAGTTGAAAAAGGAGGATACATGGGTGCCATATTCGACGCTATGACAGCGTTTTTCAAGGAAGATGACTGGTCGTTCTCGCAAATTGAGGGCAAGCCAGTGCTCTGGATGGACTTTGCGGGCAAGAACGGGCGCTGGACCTGCTTCGCCCGCGAGGACGAACAGAAGCAAATCTTCCTGTTCCACTCCTACCTACCCGTCAAGGCCCCTGAGGACAAGCGGCCCGTGCTCGCCGACTTTCTCACAAGGGCCAACTACGGACTCTACATCGGCAACTTCGAGCTGGACTACAATGACG
>JBBSIK010000395.1:0-3521 GCA_038232115.1 Chloroflexia bacterium | reverse complement strand
GGAATCGGGTGGCTGGGCGACCCTGCCTGATTGGCAGGACTCGCTCGGCAGAAGACCAATTATGTACCTAAGCCACCCGATTCCTCACCACGTTCGGAATGACAATAAGCATCTCTGCCCGACATTATGTACTTAACATTGACAGCCGCAATACGCATTATTAACGTCTCACTTTCCTTATCGCCTCAATTACTGCCGCGTTTTCTTCAATCGTGTTGTAAAAGTAGGGCGACACGCGAACTGCGCCTGGGCGGGAGTCGACGATGATGTTTTGGCGGGCAAGAGCGGCGACTATAGGCTTGGGATCGTCAAAGTCGAGCAGAACGATGGGCGTGCGTTGCTCCGGCGTGGCTGCGACACGCGGCTTGAGGCCGGCCTCAAGCGCCCGCCGGATCAGGTCTTCGGTCAGGGCAATGTCGCGTTCGCGGATACGCTCGATACCTATCTCGTTGATGATGGAGACGCCTCCCAGCGCCGCGTAAACAGAGGCCATGCTGGGAGTGCCCATTTCGTATCGCGCTGCTTCGTCGCGGAACTGGAGCGACTGGATATTGAAGTCGAACATATCGCCCATGCCCCACCAGCCCGCGACCGTCGGCTCGTGCCTGGCCGCATCCTTGCTGGCATACAGGAACGTGATGCCGGGACCGCCGAGCAGCCACTTGAGGCTTCCCGACGTATAGAAGTCCACGTCGAGATCAGCCACATTCGTTGGCAGTTGCCCTGTGCCCTGGTACGCGTCTATGAGCACCATCGCCCCCCGCTCGTGGGCCATTTTGGTGAGCGCCCCTATGTCCTGGATCGCGCCGCTGGTGAAATAGACGTGGGAGGTCGCCACCAGAGCGGTGTTCTCATCAATGGCTGAGTCGAACATTTCGAGCGGCACGGTAATGCGGTCGGGGCTGCGCACGAACTCGATGTTCAGGCCCTGTCGTTGCTTGGCAAGGAAGCCGTGACCCAGCGTCGGAAAGTCGAGGTCGGACATCACAACTTTGTTGCGCTTGCTGAAGTCCATACCGCTGGCAACGCCCATGACGGCTGCCGAGATAGATGGAGTGAGCGCTATCCGCTCAGGTGGTGCGCCTATAGTGCGACCATATGCCTCGCGTAACTCAGCCAGCTTGCCAACCCACAACTCGTACCATGCCGAAGCCCCAAGCTCCGCCCACACATCCAGAAACTCCTGCACGTTCGACATGGATCGCTTAGAGAGCGCGCCTAGAGAACAGGTGTTGAGGAACGTCTTCTTGCCCAGGATAGGAAACTCGCCTCGGTACGATAGCAGGTCACGATGTGGATCGGCGTTGCCGGCTTGCTCAGTTACAGTCTGCATAAAGGGCACTCCGTTTGGCTTGGAATAGTGCCTTACTATAACATCGGGCCGCTTTTGGTGGCAACACGCAGGAGCGGGGGTCAGGGGTCAGGGGTCAGGGGCCAGGGGTCCGGGGCAAGTAGAGCACAGGAACGCAAAGACGCAAAGACACAAAGGACGCGCAAAGATTACAATAGAGGTTCTTCACTAACCCCTGACCCCTAGCCCCTGATCTCTAGCCCCTACCCTCTACTTGACGCTCCTTCATCTCGGCAATATACTGAGCGCGTATGCGGCGTTACCTGATTATGCTGAGGGACAAACTATGTCTGGTTTTTCTCGGTTGAGCGAGCGGTTGCGTGTGCCGGCGCTTGTGCTCATGATGCTTACCAACGTGCTTGGAGTGGTGACCCTCTCGGCGTGCGATGCAGGTGGTCCGGTGGATGGCACGCCCACAAAAGCCGGCAATGCCATAGAAGTGACAATGGCCTACTCCTCGGAGAAGAAGCCGTGGATCGAGCCTCTGGTCGCGCAGTTCAACCGCGAGAAGCACACGCTGCCTGGCAGTAAGAAGCCGATTTTTGTGACGGCGACTGTGGTGGATAGCGGTACCGCACGCACTCAGATCGTTCAGAAGACATTGCAGCCTACCGTCTGGTCGCCGTCGAACTCGCTGTGGAAATCGGTGCTCAACTTCGAGGCCGATGCGGAAATGGGAGGCTCAGGCGCAGGTGATGCCGACCCCTTGTTGCTGACCCCCGTGGTCATGGCTATGTGGAAGCCGATGGCGCAGGCTCTTGGTTGGCCCAACAAGTTGATAGGTCTGCGTGACGTGCTGGCTCTCAACCAGAACCCGCAGGGCTGGGGCGCGGTGGGACACCCTGAGTGGGGCCAGTTCAAATATGCACACACCAATCCCGAAGTGTCCGCCACGGGCCTCTCGACGGTGGCTGCGGAGTTCTACGCGGGGGCAGGCAAGACATCGGGTCTCACCGAGGAGGACGTGAACGACCCGAAAGTGCGCGAGTTTGTCAAGAGCATTGAACAGAGCATCGTTCACTACAGCGCCACCACTACGATCTTCAAGGACAATGTGCGCAAGGGTGGCATGGACTATATTTCGGCGGTAGCGCTCGAAGAAGTAACGGTCCTGGAATTGAACAAGGCGGGAATGGCCGTGCCATTGGTGGCTATTTACCCCAAGGAAGGCACATTCTGGCACGACAACCCCTACATCATCCTCAAAGCTCCCTGGGTCACCGATGAGCAGCGCCAGGCGGCAACGGCCTTCAAGGATTATCTGCTGCTGCCGGACAGTCAGAAGCAGGCCCTTCAACTGGGGTTCCGCACGTCCAACACGCAGGTATCTTGGCGCACGGAGCCTTTCACCCAGGCTAACGGTGTTGACCCCGATCAGCCCAAGACCACACTGCAAGTGCCTGCGCCCCGTGTGTTGGTGGCCGCGAAAAACGGCTGGAGCACCCTGCGCAAGGAAGCCAACATTGTGTTAGTGCTCGATGTCTCGCCTTCGATGGATGACCAGGATAAGCTCAAGAACGCCCTCGCAGGCATCAAGACCTTTCTCAATCAGACGCGGGATGTGGATCGTGTGGGCTTCGTCGTGTTCGACAAGGATACCCACGTGCTCGTACCGGTTGACACGCTCTCCCATACCCGTGATAAGATACTCGCCTACGTAAATGACCCCAGTAGCATCCCGCGCGGCGACTCTACTGCTATCTACGACGGCGTGGCGGCAGGCCTTGGTGAACTCGACAGGCTTAGTGATAAAGAGCATATCAATGCGCTGGTGGTGCTTACCGACGGGCAAGACAATGCCAGCAGTGGCACGAACAAGCGCGAAGTGCCTCGCCGCCTCCGCACCGATCGCGATAAGCTCTCAGCCGTCAAGCTCTTTCCCATCGCTTACGGCAGCGGTGAAGAGGTAGACAAAGACCTTCTCCAGCAGTTCGCCGACACCACGCAGACCCGGCTCGTAAGTGGCAGCACGACAGACATCCAGCGTATTTATGATGAGATGAGCAACTACTTCTAGGCGTTCCAGGCGGCTGCTAACGCTTTGCCACAATGCTTCTCGGTAAGAGGATACTGTGCTGTGTCAAAGTCGTGCTGGTAGCAAGCCGCAGGGCCAAACAGCACTTTGTCATTCCGACCGGATTGAGGAATCGGGTGGGTATGGGACAGTGCT
>JBBSIK010000394.1:0-3525 GCA_038232115.1 Chloroflexia bacterium | reverse complement strand
GCTGACGAACTGAAAGTAGCCGTGGACACGGCTTTGTGTAAGCGGGCTACCGCTCTTCGAGAAATCGGAGCTATCCCTTCTGCCCCTGCTTTAGTGCTTGCTCATGCTCATACTACGAATTACTTATCTGAAGCTGCTTAGTTTGCCTCAGTTCTTCTGCTATGATGTCAAACATGGTTGAATTGATTATGTCGTAATCTAGCAGTACAGCATTTTGCATTTTGGGTGGTCTATAGGAGGTTTTGCAGTGTGATCTTCTTGTTCTCGCCGCCCTCTATCGATTTGCCCATAGCTAGGGCCTTTGCGAGGCCCCCCGATTTGTACCAATTTGGAATTGAGCGAGTCCCGTTATTCGATTTAGAACTACCAACGCCAGCCTTCCGGCACACGCTCACCAAATACAGTCTCTTTCGCGCCCAGGAAGGTGCCCAGATCGGCTATGGAACGCGCTATCTCGGTGGCGACTTCGTGGGTCAGTGGGGCGTCCTGTTCGGCATAAACGGCGTTGATGGTGAGGCGCTTGGCTTTGCGGTCCATAACCGGGTCTATGCGGCCTATTATACGGTCGCCATGCAGGATTGAGAGAACGTAGTAGCCGTGTTCTCGCAAGTGTTTGGGCACGTATATCTCTATGCGGAACCTGTAGCTGAAAAGCTGCTCGGTGCGGTTGCGGTCGGCAATGAGGTTGTCAAAGGGCGAGAGGAGCGTGGTGCGGGGCTGCCATACGCCCGCCTCGATCCCCTCCAGCAAAGGCAGGTCTTCGGCATGAATATACCAGGTGCCCGGCAAGCTATGCTCATCACCGGTTATTTCTATCTCCTCGATAAGGCGTTCGCTACGGAGCCTGGCTATGACCTCACCAAGATGGTGATAGCGACCGCGCGTATAATTCTGCTTGATGTGGTTGGCTGTGCCGACGCCCAGTATCCTGAGCGATTTTTGCGCTGCTCGGTAGGTGCACTCTCGGTCCGACAGCTCTTCTCGTGGCGTCCATGCAGGCAGCACGCGCTCGGCCAGGTCCCACAGGCGCTGCCCACCCTTGCGACCCGCCACCAATATCTTCCCCTGCACCCATAGGAAGTCGAGCATCTTGCTGACATTGCGGTTGCCCGTCCACCCCGTAGATGTCCAGCCCGAGGACGTTCTGTCGGGGAACTCCTTCAACTGCATAGGCCCGCGCGCGCGCAATTCGTTCAGCACGTAATCGCGGAACTCACTGTTCTGCTCCAGCCACTCCCGCACCCGCATGGACCACCGAGTGTCGCCCCTGGGGTACTGGCGCATCACGTGATCGTGGATCGGGAAGTCCTCGGTAAGCACGATAGAGGCCGCGTGCGCCCAGTACTCAAACAGCCTACGCTCGTCCCACAGGAGCGTATCAAGCTCTTTCAGATCGTAATTGCCCGCGCGACTCCACACGATAAGGAGG
Source organism: Chloroflexia bacterium (assembly GCA_038232115.1). GTDB lineage: Bacteria > Chloroflexota > Chloroflexia > QHBQ01 > JADMIH01 > JADMIH01. The sequence continues at coordinate 2,096 of JBBSIK010000394.1, read as the reverse complement.
TGGTTGCGGGCCACGGCGCTCGTGGGGTCGAGTTGCAGGCAGCCAATACTGCGGGTAATGTCCATAATGCCCTCTTTGTCGTTGGAGGGCATAGGACCGGCCAGCCTCTGCTTGGTGATGGCAAGGCGGCGCGCATGGGTGAGGGATATTTTGCGAGTGATAGCCATCGAATTAGCCCCATCCCCTGAGCACGAACACCTTTAGCATGATTGCGCCAGATACTACAAGGATACTTATCAGGAAGCGTATTATCCCAACCACCTGTGTGGATAGGCCTAGCTGCTCTCGCGCCTGATGTAAGACAATCAGGCCCACCAGAACAGCAAGGAATATAACCCAGTGGAACGCATTTGGCGCTTCTATAATCATCCTGCGGCTTGTTGATAATGGAATAACGATGCCCTTCCGCTTGCGTGTTCTTCTATTCATCTCATCACTATTGCCCCGCATAGAAGCTCATCAGCACCAGCACGAAGTCGTACACACCATGCACGATGGCAGACGTAGAGGTGTTGGAGCGCATGCGTATCACGCCCAGCATCGCGCCTATGATGAACACGCTGAGCAGGCCGTCTACGCCATATTGGAAGGCATGCAAGGAAGTGAAGACGAGGTTAGAGGCAATCAAGCCGATACGCGGTTGCAAGAGTCCGCGCACCGCCAACTCCTCGCCCACGCCCGCCGTGACACCTATTAGCACCGCACCCAGGGGAGTGATTACCTTGCTCATCAACTGGCTGAACGCCGCCGTGTCGGTGGTGCCCCAGCCCATAGCATTCCACAGCGCGTTGATGCCAGGGTCTATCAAGTACGTGGACACCACTGCAAGCCCCAGGCCCAGGCCGAGGCCCGCAGCCACCTGTAGAAGCGTGGGCCGCACGAAGCCCACCCGCTTGAGCATGGCCCCGAATGAGCGCGCTACCGGCCAGCCTGCCGCCACGAAGGTAGCCGGGATCGTCCAGATAAACTGGTAGACCAGGTCTATGGGCCGCACGCTCAGCCCCACGTCGCCGCCTGCCTGGCTGCCCAGGTTATTGGCGCCGCCGTTCTTCACAAACTCGAGCAGCGGGGGCCGCCCACCTAGCACGATGAGCGGTATAAACGAGCTGATTAGAATAAGCAGCAGGACCGACAGTGCGATCTTATGAACGAAATTATCTGGATCAATTGGCATGATGCGGGCGAAGAGCACCCGCACTGGCCTCAGCAACGCCAGCAGCGAGATTACAGTAGCCAGCGTGAGGAGCAGCATCGTCCAGAGAAGAGCCGGGGCTGCGCCAGGCTGAAAGACCTGTGAGAGGTTCGTCACCTTGCTGTTAGCGCTCGACAAACTGAAGCCCGGCTGCATCTCCGCGATGAGCACGCTGCCAAACGAGTTGAACAGCACGCCCAGGGCAACTATACCCAGCCAGATGTAGGCGAAAACGGCTGCCGCGCTGTTTTTCACTCCGGCATAGGCAAGCGCCGCCAGGATAGCCAGTGGAATGAACTGTATGCCTATCTCTATGAACTTGCGTGGCTCGCCACCCACAGTGAAACCCACACCTATCAGTGTGACACCCACCAGGGTCAGGGCGGAGGTGATAATTACACCTCTACTGTGGACAGCGACGCTCTGCTGAGGCGTGGGCGCAGGTTCATGGTGCGGGTATTGCGCGTCCCGTTGGCTTTCGTCGTTGCCCTGGGGGGCAGAGGACAAGTATTGGCCCGCGTCTGGAGCCTGCGGTATCATGTTCCCGTCGGGGCTGCCGGGTGGCTGTGGTGGTTGGAGGCTCGGCGATACCTCGGCCTGTTGAGGCGAGTAAGGCTGGACCGGGCCTGCACTGCCATCCTGTGGCACACCGGGCCGTGTCGCATTATCCATGTGTGGTTCTTTCTCCCCTGTTATTAGCTATTACAAGTATAAAGGCTAAACCCCGCCAGGCACAGGGGAGATATTTCCTATTTCTCGAATGCTTAATTGAGGACTGATCCAATCCTAATTAAGCATTACCAATTAAACATTAAGCATTACCCCAGCATTACCCAAGCTGCTGTGGGCGCTTGAAGAAGAAGGGAGGGGTGGTGTGCAGGGTGTAGTTGGCTTTGGTTTCGAG
>JBBSIK010000393.1:0-3525 GCA_038232115.1 Chloroflexia bacterium | reverse complement strand
TTGACGGTCCAGTTCGATGGATAGTCAATGCTCCAGTTGCCTGTCCTGGCTGTGTAGGTCTTATAAGTGAGGCTTGAGCTTTCCGAGGTGGGATTGCTCGCTGCCTCGATGGTGTTGGTAGGCCTGGCGACGGCCACCGTGTTGGTTGGCGGTGCCACTGTGGGAGGTGCAGCCGTGTTAGTTGGCGGCGCGGGGTTGCCCCCACAGGCCGATAGCGCCGTGCTTGCAAGCACGGCCAGCACGAGATACTTCACCAGACGCTTCATTAGAATTGCTCCTTCTATTGGTATGATTACACTCGCATTACGGATCGAATCAGGCTCCCAGAGGTATAGTCGCTCTCCGATGCATAGCATTATATCATGCACCGCCATATCTGGCTGCCCACATAAGTGTTGAGAATAGGAGTAGGACAAATCAGCAGATTGCTAGACCAAGCCCCACCCCCGACCTCTCCATAGAATAGGAGGGGAGGATAAAAAGAAGAGAGATAGATGGGGGACACCACCACACCACCGCATGGGCATGCCCCTGCACCCCTATTCTGAACGCTTACCGGTCCACTGAATAAAAAGCCACCCCGGTTTTGGATGGCTTCTTAATAATCTAGATTGTGTCTTACGGATTATAGACGGGAGGACCTATGCCGGGGAGTGGCGTGGGCCTGGCAACGGGTTTACCGGGTGCGGGTGCTGAGTTCGGCTTGGGAGCAGCGCTGTTGCCCGACGGGGCCGAGTGTAGCTGCTGATTCTTGTCTTTGTAGGTGGTGCAGCCCTTCGGTGGCGAGTCCTTCAGAAAGAGGTCGTTTATATCGCCCCTGGCCGAGCACGCATACGTCTTGATTAACCCACCGGGCTGGACGAAGTCACGCTGGACCTTGCCGTCGGCGTCGCCCAGCAGAGACACGAATTGCGGATTCGCGTAGAACTTCTCCATCATGTTGTTCCAGATAACAGCCGCGCCGATAGCGCCTGTCACCTTGAGCATCTCGGTGCCGTTGCTGTTGCCGACCCACACACCCACAGTAAGATTGGGTGTGTAGCCCATCGTCCAGCTATCGCGGTTGTTTTCGGTGGTGCCGGTCTTGGCGGCAGAGGGGAAGCTGGTATGCAGGGGACTGTTGAGGCCGAATTCAAGGGCGCGGGCCTTGTTGTCGGATAAGATATTCGTAATCATATAAGATAGGCGTGGATCGAGGGCCTGCTTGCCACCGGGGTTCTTAGGGTCGAGCCTGTAAATTGTGCGGCCCTGGGCGTCCTCGATTCTCAGGATAGGATTGGCATCTACTTCCGTGCCATTGTTGGCAAAGGTCGAATAGGCATTGGTCATATCGAGCAAGGTAACTTCGCCGCCACCCAGCGTCAGTGATAGGCCATACCAGCCCACGCCACGGTTCAACCCCGTGATGCCCATATCGTGCGCGGTGTCTATCGTGTCCTGGATGCCCGCGAACTGTAGCGCCTTTACAGCAGGGATGTTGAACGAATTGCCTATCGCCTCGCGCACCGTTACCCAGCCGTGGTCCTTGAGGTCGTAGTTCCTGGGTATATAGGGCTTTTGGCCCGGATTCGGGAAGGAAGTCAGCGTGTCGAGCACCACTGTGCCGGGCGTCCACCCCTTCTTGAAGGCGGTGGCGTACGTAATAGGCTTGAACGAGGAGCCGGGCTGCCGCTCAGCCGTAGCCACGTTCACCTGCCCATCTATGGCTGTATTGTTGTAGTCCACCGAGCCTACCATACCGAGGATCTCACCCGTGTTCGGCTTCATGAGAACAATAGCGGCGTTGGTGGCCGACTGCTGGCGTAGCTCCTTGATACGGTCACGTGCCACCTGCTCTGCCGCTTGCTGCACGTTAAGATCGAGAGTGGTGTATATTTTGAGGCCCGACTCGCTGGCTTGCGGCCCGTACTTCTTCTCCAAATACTGCTTGACGTAATAGACAAAGTGAGGCGCTTTGATGTCCAATTTGTAAGGCTTGAGAGTGATTTTTTGGTCTCCGTTCTCAGCTTTGGCTTGCGCTGCCTCATCCTTGCTTATCATACCCAGCTTTGCCATCTGGTCAAGCACGTAACCCTGGCGTTTAGCGGCAAGGTCGGGGTGTATATACGGATCGTATTCAGTGGGGGCCTGGGGCAGCCCGGCAAGCAGCGCCGCTTCTGCTAGATTGAGTTGGACAGCAGGCTTACCGAAGTAAACGAGTGATGCAGCGCCGATCCCATAAGCCCGGTGGCCGTAGTAATTCTGGTTGAGAAAAAGCTCCATTATGTCGTGCTTGGAGTATGTCTGGGCCAACTGCACCGCCAGCACGGCTTCCTTTATCTTGCGGGTGAAGGAGCTTTCCGTGGCCTCGTCTTTGGACAGCACTATCTGGCGAACAAGCTGCTGCGTAATCGTAGATGCGCCGGAGCTACCGTCGCCGCTCAGGTTGATGCGGACGGCGCGGACGATGGCTAGCGGGTCCACACCCGCATTGGTGTAGAAGCTGCCATCCTCGGCGGCCACGGTGGCGCTGATTACTAGGGGAGAAATTCTCTCCAGAGTAAGTTCTTCGCGGCGGCCCGTGTCCTCATCAACCAGATCGTATAAAGGAACGCCGTTGCGGTCGTATATCTTACTGGTCTGCACCCCCACACCGTTTATTTGAATGTCAGCAGCCAGGCTCTGCGGGTCTATTTTGGGTAGCTGGCTCACATACAAAGTCGCGCCTGCAACCCCCGCACCCATTGCACTCAGGCCCAACAGGATAAATAGCAGCCACATGCCGAGGCTGACTTGCATCACGGCTTTGAATGCCCCGCCCTTGCCATGACGCACCGCTGCCACCTGGCTGCGGGTGTAACCCACACGAGAGTGCGAGCGCACAGTCCGATGCCGCATGAGGAAGTAGGGCAGTTCGCGCTTGTGAACGGAGGGGCGGCGAGAAGGCGCGGGCACCAGCACGGGAGGCTCCTGCCCCAGGCGAAAGCGCATCCCCTTCAGATCGGTAGCGCGCAGGCGAGAGGTGGTCAGGCGACCTGCGGTAGAGGTAGGGTCGGACGCCACCAATAGGCCGGTGCCATGCCCGTTACCGTTGCCATTGAGTCGAGCTGTGCCGTTACCACTACTATCGAGCCGCTCGGTGTTGCCGACACGTACCTTGATAGGGCGTACTTCGCTTATGCGGATGCTTTCGCTTCCGTGGCCGTTCCCATTGGAGTGCCCGTTCGAGGAGGTAACAGAAGACAGCGGATCGGGGCCGTTGACGCCCTGGGAGCTTAAGCGGATCTTGATCTGCGGGATAGATTTTCCACCGGCTCCGCCATCCCGCGAGCCGTTGTTGTTCTGCATTTGTATATTCTTATCTCGCTCTTTATTTTTCGACATTTCTTACCACATAACTATAACGTGATTATAGCCCAAAGCTCTATGGCACACAGTGAGGTGCATAACTCATTAAGCACGATATATACCTGAACAGCACGTAAGCCTCGCTACACGTTCCTGCGTCGTCGGAGGCTTATCTACTACTATCTACTCTCTACTATG
>JBBSIK010000392.1:0-3526 GCA_038232115.1 Chloroflexia bacterium | reverse complement strand
CAGGCGTTCAGACTTAGAGTAGGTGAATTCAGTCTTTGCTCCACCCCTATTCTGAACACTTACCCTGCAGAGTTGCGACTCGACACGTCGCATCCTGGCCGAGCTACCTCCCCAGAGGTTGCATCTTAGCCAGCCCTATCCTGCGAGGATAACCAGGTGGCGTGGATGCTACTTTGCGTATGCATACCACCACTCGTGCTTCTTCATCGCCCGGCAGCAGGAACTCGCGTCCATTACGTAGCTCACCACCCAGTACCTTTGCCGCCACTTTTGCTTCGCTTAGCTCCAGGGATATGTCACCTTTCTTGGGCGCAAGCATCCAGCCCCTCACTCTAGCAAGCGGCAGGCAGTACTCGCACAGCACGGGCAGGGCCGACACGGCGCGAGCGGTCACCAGATCATATTTCTGGCGATGTGCCTTGTTCAGGCCAAGTTCTTCGGCGCGGGCGGTTACTACGCCAACGTTCTCCAACCCCAGCACGCCCGCAAGTTCCTTGAGAAAGTTGGCCTTCTTGCCTATAGAGTCGTTCAACGTCAGGGCGATCTGAGGCCAGAGGATCTTGAGCGGCACGCCTGGGAAGCCCGCACCCGTGCCAATGTCGATCACTCGGTACGACGCCGGTGGCGCTTGCAGAGAAGGATCGACACTCGCTCGTAGCTCCGACAGGAGAGCAGCGGCCACAGTAAGGCTGTCGAGGAAATGGCGCACCTGCACGCTATCGTAGCCGGTGATAGAGGTGAGATTAATGCGGTTGTTCCAGTCTACCAACGTGGTATAGTAAAGCTGGAACTGCTCGACCTGGCGGCTGCTCAACGTGAAGCCGAGGTGTTGCGCACCTTCGACCAGGAGTGGGAGTGCGCCATCCATGGGCTACAGGTAATGCTCCATAAGCTCGATTCTGTTGCCGAAAGGATCGGACACGTGGAAGCGGCGCACTCCCGGTATGCTATCCGCCTCCTCATCCGATATGGGCACGCCTGCCGCCTCAAGAGTGCGACGCAACTCCAGCAAGTCGCGCACCAAAAACGCCGGGTGAGCCTTGCGCGCCGGAGAGAACAACTCTTCTAAGCCCACGTGCAACTCGCCCGTACCAAGCGAGAACCACACCCCGCCCTTCTTCCGCAACGCTTCTGGCTTCTCTATCTCGTGCAGCCCTAGCACGTTGCCATAGAAAGCGCGCGCCATTTCTTCCACGCCCTCTTCCCTGGGAGCGGCTACCTGCGCATGATCGAGGCCGGTAATTGGCATAAGACTCCCTTTAGCTTTGAACACGTAACGAGCTACACTTTACGCGTTACGTTCCGTCAGGTATGGCGTTCTCCGCAGATCGTCCAGGTTGGCGGCTCCTATACCAAACATAGCGATACGCAACTGGTCTCGCAGCACGCCCCCCAGTTCGACCGTCGCCTCTGCCGACAGCGCCGCAGCTTTGAGGAATGGGCGAGCCATTCCAACGAGGTCGGCGCCCAGAGCCAATGCTTTCGCTGCGTCTACGCCGTTGCGGATGCCACCACTGGCGAAGAGCTTGCAGCCTTCCGGCACCCCGGCATCACGGACCGCCACCAGGCAAGTAGCAGTTGGTATACCCCATTCGGCGAACGCCTCCGCAACAAGTCTATCTCGTTCCTCAAATATGCGGTAGCGCTCGACCTGACTCCACGAGGTGCCCCCCGCGCCCGCCACGTCGATCGCCGTAATTCCGGCATCCCACAGCATACGGGCAGCCTCTGCCGATATGCCCCACCCAACTTCCTTGGCTATCACCGGCACATCTAGAGCGCGGCACACCTGAGCTATCTTGCCCACAAGTCCCACAAAGTTAGTGTCGCCCTCCGGCTGCACCGCTTCCTGCATCGAATTGAGGTGAAGGATAAGCGCATCGGCCCCTATCATCTCCACTGCACGACGGCATTCGTCCGCCCCGTAAGAGTAGTTCAGTTGCACAGCGCCGAGGTTGGCAAAGAGCGGAATGTCGGGAGCATACCGGCGCACATCGTAGGTGGGAGCCAATTCGGGGTTCTTCAACGCGGCCCGTTGCGAGCCTACACCCATCGCCAGGCCAAGCTCCTGCGACGCAACGGCAAGGTTACGATTTATCTCTCCGGCGCGCGGCGCGCCACCCGTCATGGAAGAGATAAGCAGTGGCACACGCATGCTTCTGCCCCACAGTTGCATGCCGGTATCAACCGAGCGGAAGTCTATCTCAGGAAGGGCCTGGTGTACGAACCTGTAACGCTCCAGCCCTGAGGTGATGCCCTGCCCGCTTACGTCTTCCTCAAGACAGATGCGGATGTGGTCCGTTTTGCGGCTCTCGATTGACACCTCAACTCCGATCCTTCGTCAAAACTTTCACTTGACCACTTCCAGCACGAAGAGCAGTTCCTGGCCGGGAATTATATACGCCAGGTGCTCCTCATAGAATGAGAGATAACGGTTTATGAAGCCCATGAGCAAGCGATTGAATGGCGTGAGTGGCCGCATATCCATCCTGCCAACTAATTTACGGAACCGTACCGCCGAATAACCATAGCGTAACTCAGGCTCTCCCATGCACAGATAGTTAAAGCTGCGCGACGAGAAGGCGTGCGTGTGGGTCGGGTCGGTGTTGAAGTTGAGACTGGTGAAATGCGGTACGCGCACCCACACCCTCCCGCCCGGCTGACACACCCGGTGCAACTCCTCCATCACTCGTATCACGTACTGAAGGTGCTCTACTACATGCTCGCACACTATCGTATCAAAGGTGCTGTCCGAGAACGGGTAGGGAAAGACGTTAAGGTCCCACACAACATCGGGTTCGAGCATCGGATTGATGTCGAGGGTGATAGCGCCCTTTATCTTGCGTAAGCCCGCGCCTATATGAAGGATGCGTTGTTCGGCTGCTGCCAATTTAGCCGACACCTGTGGTGAAACTTCTGTGCTGCTTAGATGGTCAGTTATCATACTGCTCTATTATACAAAAGAGCAGCATCCTTGTAGATTGCTGAAGTAGTCTCCTACTTGCGCCCTTGCCTGCCTTCTGATATTCTGGTGACGAGCGTTTTCCAATTGGAGGAAGAGAGATGGGAGCCAGTTACTCGACGAGCGCGCCTGCTGGGGGTCTTTTCGGCCTGAGCCGCTTCCACACACGACTGCTCTTTGTATCGGGCGTCGGGTGGATGTTCGACGCGATGGACGTGGGTCTGTTGAGCTTTATACTGCCGACGCTCACAAAGAGCCTCAATCTCACGGGCACACGGCCCGGGCTTGTCCCTGCCTTCACTTTCCTCGGCATGTTCGCCGGGGCCGCACTCGCGGGCAACCTGTCCGACAGGTTCGGTCGCAAAGCCGTCTTCCAGTGGACCCTTATCCTGTATGCTATCGGCACCGGCCTGAGCGCGTTCGCATGGGACCTGCCTTCGCTTCTGGCTTTCCGGCTCATCGCGGGACTCGGTCTCGGCGGCGAGCTTCCGGTTGCTTCCACGCTGGTAAGCGAGTGGTCGCCCGCGAATGTCAGAGGGCGGCTACTGGTGCTGCTGGAGAGCT
>JBBSIK010000391.1:0-3539 GCA_038232115.1 Chloroflexia bacterium | reverse complement strand
GTGGGACCGTGCGCAATCTCTTCGGAATTTTACATTTTTAGACATCCAAATTCTTCACGTTCTTCGCATGAGTCTGGATAAAACGCTTACGGGGGGCTACCGCGTTACCCATCAGCATGTCAAACGTTTCATCCGCTACCATGGCATCCTCTATCGTCACCTGTAGTAGCGTGCGCGTTTCAGGGTTCATCGTGGTGTCCCATAGCTGCTCAGGGTTCATTTCACCAAGACCTTTGTAGCGCTGGATAGCCACTTTCTCCTTGCCCACTTGCTTGACCGCCGCCTTCAACTGCTCATCATCATACGCCCAGATAGCGTTCTTGCCGTTCGCTACCCTGTACAAGGGTGGCTGGGCGATGTAAAGAAAGCCACCGTTAATTAGCGCGGGCATGTGGCGGAAGAAGAAGGTCAGCAGCAGCGTGCGGATATGGCTACCGTCCACGTCGGCGTCGGTCATGATGATGATGCGATGGTAGCGCAACTTGCCGTTGTCCCACATGTCAGCGATACCAGCGCCCAGTGCCGTGATAAGGGCTTTGATCTCCTCGTTACCCAGCATCTTGTCCAGACGAGCCTTCTCCACATTGAGGATCTTGCCGCGCAACGGCAGCACTGCCTGGCCTCTACGGTCACGTCCCTGCTTCGCACTTCCGCCGGCACTATCGCCTTCTACAATATATAGTTCGCACTTGGCCGGGTCACGCTCCGAGCAGTCGGCCAGTTTGCCGGGCAGCGTGCTCGACTCGCCTGCGTTCTTGCGTACCACGTCGCGGGCTTTGCGGGCAGCGTCACGGGCGCGGGCGGCGGTCAGCGACTTCTCGATGATCTTCTTGGCGTCTGTAGGGTTCTCCTCCAGGTACTGCAATAGCCCCTCGGAAGTCGCCTGCTCGACCACGTTCTTGATCTCGGCGTTATTGAGCTTACCCTTCGTCTGGCCCTCAAACTGCGGGTTGGTCAGTCGCACAGATACGATAGCCGTCAGGCCCTCGCGCACATCGTCGCCCGTCAGATTGGCGTCACTCTCTTTGAGGACGTTGGCCTTGCGAGCGTAGTCGTTGAGCGTGCGGGTGAGCGCACCACGAAAGCCGGTGAGGTGAGCGCCGCCGTCCACGGTGTGGATGTTGTTGGCGAACGAGAAGACCGACTCAGAGAAGCTGTCGTTGTACTGTAGCGCGATCTCGGCGGACGAGGTGCCCAGCTTGCGCTCGATGTAGATAGGGTTGGCATGCACCACCTTGCGGTTCTTGTTCAGGTGGCGCACAAAGCTCATCACGCCGCCCTCGAAATAGAAAGTCAGTTCGCGGTCACGGCTCTCCCGCTCGTCACGGAAGGTGACCATCATCCCTTTGTTCAGGTAGCACATCTCGCGGAAACGCTGGGCCAGGATGTCGTAGTCAAAATCTACCGCGTCAAATATGGTGGTATCGGGCTTGAAGATGGTGAGCGTGCCTGTTTCATCCGTCTTGCCGTTCACTTTGACGGGCGCTTTGGCTATGCCTCGCTCGTACTCCTGCATGTAGACCTTACCATTGCGGCGCACTTCCACCCGGCACCACTCGCTCAGAGCGTTCACCACCGACGCGCCCACACCATGCAACCCGCCCGACTGCACGTAAGCTCCCGAGTCGAACTTGCCGCCGGCGTGCAGGGTGGTCATAACCACTTCCAGAGCGGAGACTTTCTCAGTGGCATGCATGTCAACAGGTATACCGCGGGCGAAGTCACGCACCGATACGCTGCCGTCCGCGCGGATTGCGATATTGATCCGGTTGCCGTGGCCTTGCATATGCTCGTCAACCGAGTTGTCCATGATCTCATAGACAAGATGGTGCAGCCCGTGTATATCGGTTCCACCAATGTACATGCCGGGGCGCTTACGAACAGGCTCCAAGCCCTTTAGCGCCTGGATACTACTGGCGTCATAATTCTGTGTTACCAACTCTAAATACCTCCAAAGACGCATGTTTTCCACATATCAAAGCTATATTCCGCTACCAGTAATTATACCACATTACGCCCGGTTTTGCACTTATTTATAGCACGGAGGTTCTGAAACGTGAGAAGTGAAAAGTGAAACGTAATATAGTAAGATGACATAGGCTACATGATGAGGTTCATCCTTTCGGCTACGCATTCAGTACTATCATCTATAATTTGTGCTGACCGCCCTAAACTTCCAGCAAAGAGAAGACAGGGCCATGAGCCGAAAGAAGACAACGAAGCTGGAAATCATGCGAACACCAAATTCAAGAAGTATGACTGACGCCGATGTCAAGAAGCCCAGGCACACACGAGCACCCCTAAACAAGCCGGTTGCGATCTTATTTTCTGTATTTCTACTGCTCATTGGGCTGGGGATTATATCGCTAACGGCGGGCTGGTTGGGTAGCAGCCCGCCGCAACCTGCATATCTTGCTGTTGCCCTCCCCACCACTACAGTTTCTACGGCAGGTGTTATTCTGGACCAACAGGCAGTGTATGCAAATATGGCAGCAAAGCAGGCGGGTCAGCAGGCAGTTGACGCGACCCAGGAAGCTGCAAAGAGTTTGCCGATGGGATCGAAGGATTCAAACGTAGCGCCAACAGTTTCAGTTCATTGGACGCCAATGCCGGTACAGCCGGGAATATTTGATAATCCAGGCCCTCTTCCCGTAGGTTGGAGTTCTTTGTATCATTTGGAGAATAGATGGCTGGGCATCATAAATGGTGTAACTACGGTAGGTCTGCCCGGCTCACTTGTTGAGGACAACTTGAAAGACCAAGAGATTCCGGCACAGGGCATGCTACTTATTCGTACAACACCTGCTGATACAAGCCTAGGCCCTACCTACAACAAGTACGAGTCGCCGTATCGCTGCGGCCCATTAAGAGTTATACCGCAGAGTTCTGTGATGGTGGCTGCATCCAGGTATGGCAGCTATAGAGGTATAGCCGGTGACCATCTGTTACTTGTATCAACAACCCTGCCTTCCTGGTTCGAGTTTGATGTAGCCAATCGTACATGGAGCGGGTACGGTGTTCGCGTTTCTGTTGGTGGCAAGGAGGTGTATCAAGAGGCTGATCCACCCTGTACGCTCTCTGTTAAAGTGCCCCCAGTTACGCCCGGTCATGTAGGTCCGCCGAATCCGGTAAATAGTGCTGTACCCACAGTGGCTGTACTGCCTTAGCATAGCCACAACTTTGCTTCCTTAATCCAATCCGTTAAGCCGGGCTTTAGTATCAGGACAACAAACGGGATCGCATACACTGCCAATAAGCGACCCTCCCATTCCCCAGCACCATATTCCCCTTACCGCATCACGTTTCACGCTTCACATTTCAGAACCACCCTTCACCCGTTACGCCTCACTCGCCACTTCCCCAATCGGCCTGGCGTTCCGAACGTGGCTGTTGAGCGTGGTGGCGATGGCTAGCAAGACGAGCACGGTGAGATAGAAGAGGAGCGTGTTTGTCGTGCCTACGACCTTGAGGAGGATACCGGCGATGGCCGAGCCAAGAGGTTGGAAGCCGAAGGCCAGCAGACGGAAGGTGCTGTTCAC
>JBBSIK010000390.1:0-3591 GCA_038232115.1 Chloroflexia bacterium | reverse complement strand
TCGGGGTTCTGCGGAGCAAGCGCACACTTCGGCGTAAGCGCACCCTTCCACGCCTGGAGAGCTTGCATCGTGCAGCCTCCTACAAATACCCCAAGCAGGCGAAATAGCCGCTGCCCACCGGCGTCAAGCAGGCTGTAGCTCCACTCAATCGCGCTACGTAGGGTTCGCTGGCGGTCCGGCAAGTCTTGCGCGCCTCCCGTAAGCAGGAGCAGGCGGTTGTCCAGGCGTTCCAGGATACCCTGAGGAGTCAGTATCTTGATGCGGGCGGCTGCCAGCTCGATAGCGAGGGCCAGACCATCCAGGCGGCGGCATATCTCCGTCACTGCGTGGCTATTGGTGCCGGAGAGCGCGAAATCAGACCTGGAGGCCCGTGCCCTCTGGATAAATAGCTCTATAGCCTCATACTCGATGAGAGCCTCGACCGGTGTCGTCTCCGCACTGTCAGGCAGACTGAGAGGTGGTACCGAGAACTCCTGCTCGCCATACAGGTGCAAGGCTTCTCGGCTGGTGACCAGCACTTTCAGCCTGGGCGCAGTCGTAAGTAGTTCGGAAATAGCGGGCGCTGCCCGCATGACCTGCTCGAAATTATCAAGCACGAGCAGCATCCTCTTGCTACGCAACGCCTTTCTCAGGCTCTCAATCGCGCGCTGGTGGGCGGTTTCTTTGATGCCCAACGTCTGAGCGATAGTAAGCGCCACCAGGCTAGGGTCTGTAACGGGGGCCAGGGCGACGAAGAACACGCCGTCCTCGAAGTCTTGCAGCATGCCCGCGGAGGCTTGCAACGATAGGCGCGTCTTACCCACGCCTGGCGGTCCGGTCAGCGTGAGCAGCCTGGTTTCAACGCGCCACAGGGTGTTGCGAACCGCTGAGATTTCGCGTTCGCGCCCGATGAGAGGGGTGGCCGGGATAGGGAGATTGGTGAGAGCTTCAGTAGCGAAAGGATGCGATAAGCTCGCGGTATGGGCTGCCATCAGCGGCTGTGGAGATTGCGCCTGGGTGCCTCCCACGTGCGCTGACCGGGCCCACTGTACGAAAACTGGAAGCTCACTCGGCTCTATGCCAAGTGCGGTACCAAGCAGCCCGGCAAGCTGGCGTGAGGGTCGCAGTGTGCCTGCCTCGATCTTCTTGATCGTATCGATGGAGCAGCCGGCCATATCAGCGAGCGCCTGTTGGGTCAAGTCTAACTCTTTGCGACGCTCCTTTAGCCACTGCTTGAACTGCGTGGTCCTCTGCATCCATCCTTCTCCATGTAGTGCAACAACACGAACACGCGGTACCCCAGGCAAAGCATTACCCGACATGACAAAGCCGAGCACTACACCCTTTTATGCACGAAATTGTCCACATCATTATACTCGAAATCCCTTCCGAGGGCGGGTGCCGACTCGTCATAATGTGGCTACACAGGGTAGTGGTGGACTAATGAACAATATGTGCAACGGAAAGGAGAATTCGATGAAACGTACTTTGAACATGGTGATTGCAGCTATGGCTGTTTTGTTTGTATCGGTGGTCGCCGCCGTGCAGCAAGCGCCCTCTGTATCGAACGCCCAGGCAGGGGATAAATTGTTCCCGGAGACCGGCAAGATGGTGCCTGCGATCTTCTACCAATACTGGCAGACGCACGGGGGCCTCGCCCAACAGGGCCTGCCTGTTACCGATGCCACCATGGAGAAGAACGCCGCTGACGGCAAAGTGTACCTGACGCAGTATTTCGAGCGCGCACGTTTCGAGCAGCACCCCGAATATAAGGGTACGCCCAATGAGGTGTTACTGGGGTTGCTGGGGGTAGAAGTGCTCAAGTGCAGGCCGGTGGGCACGGGTGGGACCAGTGCTAAGGATTCGATAGGCGCGAGCGACCTCAAGTTTATCCAGCGGCCCGCCAACTCCTACATTTCAAGCTGGACCATAGACGGCTACAGTGGGCGAGCTTCTACGGCTCTGGGCACGATCTCTGGTGATTTGCAAGGTGTTGACTACATGATGATTGACAAGAGCAACTTCGACGCCAATAACTTGATGAGGTTCTATCTTGACACCCTTACCAAAGCCGGTTGGGCTGTGCAAGGCAGTTTCGAAGAGGGGAGAGGGCAAGTTCTCACCCCGCCAGACAGCCTGAAGGGCCAGGTCAAGAAGATGGGCCTCCACTTCTGGAGCGATGGCGCAGGCGCCGGCAATTACAACACATTCAGCATAGGCATCCTGCGCACGACGCCCGTCGGCAGCCCCCCTGACCTCAGCCTTTTCGTGAACCATTAATGCAGGATCAGGGCACATATTAGGGAAAGAGGGGGCTGGCGTATACTCTTACAGCCTATTGCGCAGTCATCTCTTTGGACAGTTTGCGGACCGTCCAAAGAGATGACAAAAGAGATTGCATATGTGGCAGTAGGCACGGAGCGCCAGTTTGGAGCGGGAGACGCGGCTCGAACGCGCGACATTCTGCTTGGAAGGCAGAACGCTTCAAGCGCCGCACCGTGAGCGTCAAAATGCAAGCAAATGCTGTCCAGTTAGAATGTCGTAAAAAGGGTATCTAGAGGCGCTACTTGATAGGTCTATTATAGCATAAGGACGCCAAAGAACCCTTTACTTCACAGGGGCAAAGTGCCCCCTATCAGAGACAATGCGGTCATAAGATTGCGTGCTATGTACGAGGTGCTACTGGTTCAACGGTCTAGCCCTTCTTACCCCAAGCACTTTCAACGGGCACAAAGAAAGGCTGAGCGCCATAAGCCACTCAGCCTTTCTTCTATAATAGAGCATGTGCTAGACCACCCCCTGCCTACTCGTAGGAGATACGCCTGCGTCCTTTCCCGCCTCTACTGCCTATCTTCGCGTACCAGAGCTTGCGCGCGGCCTGTGCACGGCGTATGCGCTCTTCCTGTGATAGACTATCTGGAATGTCCTTTAGCCAACGGTCAAGGGAGTTCGCTGCCTGAAGCCCGGCTCGGCAGTAGTCGTCAGGCGAGTGCCTGGCGCTGGTAGCCAAGCCCCCAACCTGCCAAGGCTGCGCATATTCTGCT
The DNA here is from genome assembly GCA_038232115.1 of Chloroflexia bacterium. Lineage (GTDB taxonomy): Bacteria > Chloroflexota > Chloroflexia > QHBQ01 > JADMIH01 > JADMIH01. The sequence continues at coordinate 568 of JBBSIK010000390.1, read as the reverse complement.
TGTGACTTTCCCTAGCCATAGGTACCTCTACTCTCCAGCCTAGTCCGTGTGCGGTGACCTATGCGGCCAAGCGGTCAGCGGGCGAGAGCCGTCTGTGGTCGGCTATAGCCCGTTCAGCGCGCGTAGATTTCGCGTAGCGGTCCATCATCTCCCGGCTGGTAATACCGGTAAGCTCCATTACGTGGCCCTCGCTCATGCCCGCAGCCAGGCAGTTGTGAATAAACGTGTGGCGCAGAACGTGTGGGTGCATTTTATCCAGTTCCACCGCCAGTCCCCGCTCGCGAACCATCTGATAAATCCCATTCTCAGTAAACACCTTCTCGCGACCAAGCCACAGTTCCTCTCTATAAGAGATGCGGTGTTTTGCGCGGACAGTGTCAATGTAGTTACGTAGGGCAGCTAGTGTGCGCTTGCCAAGAGGCACATAGCGGTCTTTCGCACCCTTACCGTGTATTAGGACTGTGCGCTCAGCCCAGTCGATATCGCTGAGTTTCACGCCACAGGCTTCACTCAACCTTACGCCCGTGTCATAGAAGAAGAGAAGCAATGCTGTGTCTCTTACTGCGAG
>JBBSIK010000389.1:0-3595 GCA_038232115.1 Chloroflexia bacterium | reverse complement strand
AGCAGCAGGCATCACAACCACATCCGAGCATGTAGAAGAATATCGGCCCATCGTTGAGAGTTCAGCCCCGGACATGCGGACGCAAGCCTCTAAGACTCCCAGGAAGCACACACAGCGTCCGCACGTCGTGATTGTCGGCTCCGGCTTCGGTGGCCTGAACGCTGCCCGCACGCTCACAAGCAGCAATGTGGACGTGCTGATGCTCGACACCAACAACTATCACGGCTTCTGGCCCCTGCTCTACCAGGTGGCAACGGCGGGCATCGAGTCGGAGTCGATTGCCTATCCGGTGCGCGGGGTCTTCCAAAAGTACCGCAACGTAGGCTTCAGAATGGCAACGGCAGAGCGGGTGGACCTGGAAAAGCGGGTGGTCTACACCGACGGGCAGCCCGTGGCCTACGACTATCTGGTGCTGGCGGCGGGCAGCACCAACAACTACTTCGGCAACAACGATCTCGCCAAAACCACATACGGCCTCAAAGATATAGGCGACGCCGAGCGCCTGCGTAACAGCCTGCTCTACGCTTTCGAACAGGCTGTAGGCGAGACCGACCTCGAAAAGCGCCAGGCCCTGATGACGTTCGTCATAATCGGCGGCGGGCCTACGGGCGTCGAACTGTCGGGCGCTCTGTCTGAGCTAATCAGGTTCGTGCTAAAGAGGGACTATCCAAAGCTAGACGTTGGACAGGCTCGAGTTGTGCTGGTAGAGGCGTCCAGCAAAATACTTTCCGCCTTTCCCGAGTCGCTGCAAAAGAGTGCGCAAAAGAAGCTAGAGCAGATGGGCGTGCAGATCAGGTTCGACAACCCGGTAGAAGCAGTTGAGGGGAACACTGTCACGTTTAAGGACGGCAGCCGGATAGAGGCCAGTGTGGTGGTGTGGGCCGCCGGTGTGCGAGCCGCCGACCTGAGCGACAAAGTCGGTGCCAAGCAGGGGCGTGGAGCGCGCATCAAGGTAGAGCCTGCGCTGAACATACCCGGCCACCCGGAGGTGTTCGTGGTAGGCGATATGGCGTACCTGGAAGGCTACAAAGGCGATCAGGCGTACCCGATGGTGGCGCAGGTGGCGATACAGCAGGGCAAGCAGGTCGCCAAGAACATCCTGGCGCAGGTAGCAGGCAAGCCAATGCGCCCCTTCCGCTACCTCGACCATGGCAACATGGCTACCATAGGCCGCCGCTTTGCAGTGCTGGACGCCTTTGGTCTCCACCTGAGTGGCCGCATCGCCTGGCTGGGCTGGCTCTTCATCCATATTATCTACTTGATCGGCTTCCGCAACCGCCTGATCGTGCTCACCAACTGGGCCTTCAACTACTTTAGCTACGAGCGCGGCGTGCGGCTCATCACGGGTAGGCGAGGAGCCGGAGATCAGGGGTCAGAGGTCAGGGGCTAGGAAGCGGGGGTCGGGAGTAAGTGTTCAGAGTTGGGGCTACGGAACCGCAAAGACGCAGAGGTGCAGAGAATACCCATTGTTTTTCCTCTGCGCCTCTGCGCTTCTGCGTCTTTGCGGTTCAATTTCGTGTAGCCATGTAACATCTCTACCCCAAATCTGAACACTTACGTCAAGGACCCTAATTGACACAACACTACATGAGGGTTATACTCAAAGAGAGCTAAAGGCATGGTGCGCCATGGCCGTTCCGGCTCAGGACGACCTTTAATGCCGGCCCCGAGAGGCCGCCAAGGTTGGTGTATGCTTATACATACCATGTCGCTCATGCGGCGAACACCAGCCTTGCCATATGCGCAAGGCTTTTTTGTATGGCGTACACGTAGCCAGGAGGATAGACACCCACAATGGAAATCCCACACCTCAGCTATAATCCCGTCTCCTCGGTCACACCCCGTTCAGCGTTGAGCAAGGCCGCACAGGTCGCCAGGGTGAAAGCCGCCATGCTGCGCGCCGCCGAAAATGCCCTCGACTTCGAAGGCTTCACACAGGTGGTGCCCTCGATGCTCACCACGAGGGCGGGGGCTTGCGGCGATCCCGGCACCCTCATACCCGTTGAACTTGGCGAGAGACAGGAGGCATACTTGCGGCAGACCTCGCAACTCCACCTGGAACCACTCATGCGCGAGCTTGGCAGGGTCTACTCGATCAGTCGCTCTTTCCGCGCCGAACGCCGCGTAGACGACCGCCACTTAACCGAATTCACCCTCATAGAGGCCGAAGCAGCGGGTATGGACCTGGATGAGCTAATGTCGCTGATGGAGAGATTGGTGGTAAAGATGCTCATGCAGGCAGTTACCACGGCAGGCGAGCAGTTGCCTGCGTTGTGTATTAACGCTACCGAGCATCTATTATTGCGGGCCCCTTTCTCGCGCATGACCTACGATGATGCTATAATCGCTCTACAGAAGCGGGGCCATTTCGCCGAGTGGGGCGAGGACTTGACCAACAGACATGAGCTAGCCCTTACCGGGGACGGGCCACTCTTTGTCACGCACTATCCCATTGGCACGCGCTTCTTCACGATGAAAGTGTGCCGACGCGATCCGCGCGTGGTGGAATGCTGCGATCTGCTCCTCCCCGGTGTGGGTGAAGTGATGGGCGCATCCGAAACCGAGCACGACCCTGGCCTGCTGGAGAACAAACTGCAAGCCTCGGCCAGCATCAGGCAATGGCTAGACCTCGGAGGCACGACGGAAGACTACCGTTGGTACATAGATATGCACCGCCAACAAAGCATGCAACAAGCGGGCTTTGGCCTGGGCTTCGAGCGCATGGTCCGCTATGCATGTAGCCTGGGGTCGGTGGCAGAGGCGGCATGAAGAGTGAAACGTGAGACGTGAGACGTGATGCGGTTCACCAGGTACAGCTGCCGGTATCCAGTGGACTCTCTTTCGCAAGACATACTACGAGTTACACTTTACGCATCACTCTTCACGTTTCAGATCCATGAGCAAACAACCATTCTACAATCCCAATCTATCATACCAGGACAACTACGACCTGGGGCCGTTCGGGGGGTTCGCGGGCGAGCCTTCCAGCGAGGAGATAGCGGCGCTTGGGCTGCCGGAGAACGAATGGATTACAGTGGCGGAGTTGAGGCTGCGTAGGTCCCTTGGCATCCCGGCGGGGCCACTACTCAACTCAAAGTACACGGATACCGCTTTCCGATGGGGCTTCGACCTGTGCCACTATAAGACTGTGCGTAGCCGCTTCTGGCCTGCTCACGACGCGCCTAACGTACTATTTGTCCATACCACCGAGCCACTTTCGCCTGGCGAGATAGGCCGCACCCCTCTTGTCGCCCACCGCTTTGGTGCTAATGAGGTGGTAGACCTCCCCACCCTGAGCATCACCAACTCGTTTGGCATGCCCGCCCAGCAGCCCGATGTGTGGCAGGCTGACATGGTGCGGGCCGTGCATGGAGCCGGGCCAGGGCAGGCGCTCGTGGCAAGTGTCACCGGCACAAGCACACCAGGCGAGGACGACATGGCGTATATAGAGGATCATGCCCGCACCGCCGCCTTATGCTCCGAGACGGGGGCGCACGCCGTAGAGGTGAACCTGTCGTGCCCCAATCTGGGCGGCCACGGCCTGATGTGCCACGACCCCGAAGCCTCGGCCCTGGTGTGCAAAGCCGTCAAGGGT
>JBBSIK010000388.1:0-3612 GCA_038232115.1 Chloroflexia bacterium | reverse complement strand
CATGAGGGTGCTGCCCTCCGTCGAGCGAGGCGGCTTGCGGTATAGCTTCAGGAAAGTCTTCTGCGCCAGGTCGTCGGCCCACTCGTGTCCGCGCACCAGGCCATACACCACCCGGTACACAGCGCCGTAGTGCCGCAAGAATAGGCTCTCAAAAGCCTCACTGTCCCCGCGCCGTACCCGCCTCAGTAAATGGTCGTCTAATTCGGTCATACCTTCTACATTCCAACCGGATTGATCAGGCCTTGATCTGCCTCTATAACACCGCCGAAGAAAAGTTTGTGACAGGACAAACGAAACGTGATTCGCAACTCGTAATGTCGCTTGCTCAAAAAGGTGCTGCACGCGTGGGCCTCTCCTTAGCAATACGCATTACGAGTTGCGAATCACGTTTCATGTTTCACGTTTCAGCCTTATTGCAAGCAGCAACATTGGCATGGTACAATACCTGTAAGAGGACTACTGTAGTGGAGTCGCCTTAGAGGTAACGACGCAGCCCCATACCTCAGACCATTTGCGAGGACACAGCAATGGGCAGGTAAGAAGAAGAGGCATGTGATGAATAACGCCCCTGTGTTGGTGCTAAACCAGAACTTTGAGCCACTGAACGTATGCAACGTCAGGCGCGCCCTGGTGCTCGTGCTGTGTGGTAAGGCCGAAGTGCTGGAGTTGAACCACCAGATAGTGCGCACGCCCACACAGCGTATACACTGCCCCTCGGTCATCCGCCTGTCCCACCTGATTCGCCGCCCACAGCCCCGCGCCCGCCTCAGCCGCAAAGAGATATTCATCCGGGATAACTACACCTGCCAGTACTGCGGCATACGCACCCGTGATCTCACCCTCGACCACGTGATCCCGCGCAGCCGGGGTGGCCCCCATACGTGGGACAATCTTGTGAGCGCCTGCCGCAGCTGCAACCACCGCAAGGGCGGCAAGACAGTCGCTGAAGCCCGCATGCCCCTGGCCCGCCCACCAAAGGAGCCGAGAGCCAACGTCTACCACATGATCTACCGCTACATGGAGAATGGCCCTCTCGACGAGTGGCTCCTGTACCTGCCCGGCATGCAACAGCACCAGTCGTTCTCCAGCCACTAAGCGGGAGAGGCACTCTCTCGGCTTTGTCATTCGGAATTCAGTGAAGGGGAAGAACCTAAAATATTTGGTGTCGTGCCAGGCGCAGTTTTTGAGATCCCTCACTTCGTTTAGAAGGGCAAAGCCAGGCTGGTTTGTGGAACAGCGACTTTGAATACATCCCTGATCAGGTGTCTCCGGCTTGACACTGCTCCCCTCTTTTGGTAATATACAGAGCACGTCCTGTGTAGACATGGCGCATTCGTCTAGAGGCCCAGGACACCTCCCTCTCAAGGAGGAGACCAGGGGTTCGAATCCCCTATGCGCTACTCTGATATTACACGTGGAATTAGAACATAAGAGCCTGTTTCCCACCCGGAAACAGGCTCTTTCTTTTGGGTTGACACCCCATTTGACACCCCATCCTCAAAATCGGCGGTTTATTTGCCCCACAGCATCTTGTCCATGCGGTCCGCAGCCTCAGCGCGCTGCTCGCCGAGAACGTGGACATACAGATCCATAGTGATGCGAATATTCGAGTGGCCCAGGATTTCGGAGACGACTTTTATGGGCGTGCCGTTGAGGATCATCAGCGTAGCCGCCGTGTGCCGCAAATCATGGACGCGGATACGGGGGACGCATGACTTTGCGATTAGCGTGTCGAGAGTGCGATTGACGATACGCGGCTCTATGCTGTTCCCGGCGAACGTGGTGAAGACGTAACCCTTGTTTTTCCAGTCCTCGCCTGCTCTGAACTTGTTTTCGAGCTGTCGCACTCGATGCGCGCGCAACATCTGCACCAGGGAGCGAGGTAGCAGTATTTCCCTGGCAGATGTCGCGGTCTTCGGCGCATTCACTATGATGCCACCGCCCCGCCTGCTCAGGGTCGAGCGCACGGTAAGCGTGCCCTTATTAAGATCGAGGTCCTGCCACTTGAGGGCCAGCGCCTCGCCGCGTCGTAAGCCGATGGATAGGTAGGTGTTGAACAGGGCCTCAAATCGATGGTCCTCTATAGACTTGAGGAAGGTCCGCACTTCTCGCGGCACCCAGAACTTCATTTCTGTTTTTATGACTTCGGGCGCGCGGGTCAGGGCAGCCACGTTGCGTGTGACTGTACCGTCACGCAGGGCGTCCGACAGTGCGCGCTTGAGGACAGCGCGTGTGAGCCTGCGCGTCTCGCCGGGTACGAGGGCCCCTTGCTGTTTGTTGAGCATGTTCTGCACGTCCTCGCGCTGGAGTGTACGCACCTGAAGGCCGCCGATTGCCGGGATGATGTGGCGACGGACGTACAATTCATACTTGCTGTAGGTAGCCGCCCGCAGCGAAGGCCGGGCGGTTTCGAGCCATGCGGTCAGGTACTGGCTTACGGTCTGTTTCTTTGGAGCAACTGGACTACCCTCGTCGTGGCGACGTTGAGCCTCGCGCAGCTTGGCGCGGACTTCGCGCTCGGTCTTGCCGTAGAAGTACCGGCGCTTGGTTTCGCCCGACGGCTCTGTGATCGTCAGATAGGCGTAGTGTCTGCCGTCTGCGCGCTTGCCTATGCTGCCTTCGCCTTTGCCCCTCATAGTCTCACAGCCTCACTCCCGCACTTCTTCCAGTCGGTCCAAAGCGGATTGCATTGGATCCTCATCATCGTACTCTCGGTCCCATTCTTCCCCTGCTGTCTGCAAGCGAACAAAGTACAGGTCCTCGGCGGCATAAGAGATCACAACGAGGAGCATCGCCGTAACGAACGTAGCGATAATAACGACCAGGATTATAAATACGAGCGCGGCGGTCGGAATGCTTGGATCTACGCCAGGCAGTGCCAGAAGGCCGAGCATATTGCGACCCGCCCAGATCAGCGCGCCGGCCATGAGGAAGCCTATAAGTAGCGTCAGGGCAGCAAGGACTCGCAAAGACAAGGCCGCATATTCTCTCATGGCTACCTCCTTGGAGGAGAACTAGCGACCAAACTTCCGCCAGATGGTCCCTCTGCTTCTCATGTACCTACGCTTACTCTCCTTAGTTTCCGACTATCGTATCTTTATGCCTATTGTTCGACCGTAATAGTCCAGTCGCCCTCTGCGTCTACGTTGAGGAAATAGGTTCCATCCTTTGATATGCTGATGACCTTCGAGTCGTCGGTTGCGCCTATGCTATTGGCAACCGTAAAGCTCACCACCTTGCCGTTAGAGTCCAGCAGCTGCACGATGAAATTGCCGTCGCAATTCTGGCAGATCGAATGAAAGCGCGCCACGCCCGACTTCAGAGTAAAGCCTGCCGTCGCCTGCCGGTTGTGACCAGTGAAAGTCTGAACGCCAGGGCGTGCCGCGGGTGGCTGGGTAGGCTGCGGGGTCGGTGCGGGTGCCGGTGGCAGCCCGCCTGTAGGCTCCCCGCCTGGGTACTTTGCATGGAATTGGAATGTACCAAGCTGCGACAGTAGCACGTCGTAGGGCGCGGCGTTCTCAGGATGCTTCTCAAAGACCGCCCGCTCGAAATACTGTACCGTGTAAGTTAGGCCGTTCAGGTCACTCTTCTCTTGGAACTCGCCCGATAGTG
>JBBSIK010000387.1:0-3620 GCA_038232115.1 Chloroflexia bacterium | reverse complement strand
GATAGAAGACTGGCTGAACGAGCGCACCCCTCTCGATCTGCAAAACCACCTGCAAATCAACAATATAGATCCGAGCCGCGTTGCCGTTATCAGTGTTGACATTATCAATGGCTTCGCATATGAAGGTCCGCTGTCATCATCCCGTGTGGCAGGCATAGTGGAGCCTATCGCCCGACTATTCCGCCGCGTCCACGAACTGGGTGTGACCAATTTTGTGCTGGCGCAGGAGCACCACTCGTACGATGCCCCCGAGTTCGAGCAATACGGTCCACATGGTATCAGGGGCACCAACGAAGCTAACACAGTCGAGGCATTGCGCGACCTACCATTCTCCGGCAGCTTCAAAATCGTGCTAAAAAACTCGATTCACCCGGCGCTTGGTACCGACTTCGAGGAATGGCTAGAGGCGCACCCCCAGGTTGACACCTTTCTGACGGTGGGCGATTGCACCGACCTGTGCCTCTACCAGACCGCGATGTTCCTCAAGCTCAAGGGCAATGCCGCCGACCGCCGCGTCACTGTTATCGTTCCCCGGGACTGTGCGCAGACCTACGATATACCAATTGAGACAGCCCGCGAAATCGGCGCTATGCCTCACGATGGCGACCTGCTGCATGCTGTATTCCTCTATAGCATGGCACTCAACGGCGCGCAGGTTGTCGAGAGGGTGGTCTGATTGGACCACATACATGCAAGGAGACTATCTTGAAACTACGCACCAGCCTTTCCCTGGTGTTCGCCGGTGCAGCCTTCCTCTTGCTGGCCGCTTGCGATGTAAATGTCAACGCACCGGCGTCCACAGCTACCATGCAGACAACTGCGGCGAGCACTCCAGCCAGCACCATGGCCCCGGCGGACACCAGCACTCCCGGATCCGCCACAGCCACAGGTGCGAGCACACCCGCTCCCACTGACACACAACGAGGCGGCACGCCCACCACAGCGCCTACAGAGGCTTCGACGGTCCCGCCTACTATTACGACGGATAGCAAGCCAACCAGCTCTACATCCAGCCAATCGCCTACGAGTAGCGCCCAGGCAGCCACCGCCATGCCTGCGCCCAGCGGCACCATAGTTGATGCGGTTGCTGGTACGCCGCCGCCTACCCAGGCCGACATAGCGCCCAGCCCAACCACGGTTGTAGCCACAAGCTCAGGCGAGGCAATTACGGCTTTGCAGGCTATGGCGATGCTCAAGTCTAAGGCCCTGGACATCTACCCCGATGCGCGTTTTGCCCTCCTGGTGAACTCTAAGCCGGGGCAACAAAAGTCGCTACTGGGCAGTTCATTGGGGGATCCAAATATCAATGAGCCAACGCCCGGCGGTAAAGGCCGCAACTGGACGCTGGTGGCGGTGTCTCCGTCCAGGAAGGGCGCGATGGCGTTCAGCATGGATGGCACAGCGGTGGACCTCGTGAAGGAAGGCACCGTCACCAGTGACCTGCTGACACAGTTCAGCGCCCCTGCGCGCTCAGCCCTTGACCTGTCGAGGCTCGATTTGGGGGCGATGAAGGACACGGACGCGGTTGCGCAGGCGGCGGGGGAACGAGGTAAGACGCAGCAAATAGGCATTGCCCTGCTCGCACCCGATGGCCTCGGTATTGGCCCGCTTCCCACTCCCACATCGGGCGGCAACTCGCCACAACTGGCCTACGAACTCTTCAGCACCGATCCCGTCAAACAACTGTTCATCTTCTTTGATGCCTTTACGGGTAACATTGTGCTGGATAGTGGTGTGTGATGCGTAACTCGTAATGCATATGGCGTCTCACCAAACAGGGTTGCCGCTAGCCTTAGTACTACAGCCGCACTTACAGGAGTGCCACCTGCTTATAGCTGATGCTAAGTATGAGGTAGTGACAACTGAGCCAATGGGCATTATATGGCTCACGCTCAGTTCTTCGGCTTCATCTGCAACTGAGGCTGTAGTACTAGCCCCTGACCCCCTATTTTCAGCTGTGGCGCTTTGGTCTACGTGCAGGCTTGCTGAGACGGATCTTCCAAACGACGATCATCGCCTCGCTCACGATCTTGCCTGTCATCTTGCTGGCCCCTATCTTGCGGTCCACGAAAATAATTGGTGTCTCTTTGATCTTGAAACCCATCTGGTGCGCTCGGTGAGTTACCTCGATCTGGAATGAGTAGCCGTTCGACTGGACAGCATCTATGTCCAACGCTTCTAGGACCTCCCGCCTGAATGCCTTGAAGCCGCTGGTGAGATCGTGGTAAGGCGAAAAGAGGATGGTCTGTGCGTACAGCGAGCCGCCCTTGCTGATTACCTGCCGGACGTGCGACCAGTTACGCGTGCCACCACCTTTGATGTTGCGCGAGCCTAGCACCAGGTCGGCCCCCTTCTCTATTTCGCGCATAAACTGCGACAGGTGCGACGGGTTGTGCGAGAAGTCCGCATCCATTTCGAACAGCACATCGTAATCGCGCGCCAGACCCCACTTGAACCCCGCTGTGTAGGCCCGGCCCAATCCTTCCTTTCTGGCGCGGTGCAGCACAAAGACACACCCTTCGTGCTCCCTTGCCATACGGTCCGCCAGTTCGCCGGTGCCATCTGGCGAATTGTCATCAACGACCAGGATGTGATAGGGGCCTCTTTGTATAATTTCTTCGATTAGAGGCTTCAGGTTTTCTATTTCGTTGTACGTGGGCAGTATTACCAATGCTTTCAACGGCAAATATAGACTCCTCGAGCCGGTGTGATGGTCCTATCTACGTGCACGAACCACCAGTCCAGAGGTGGGCTGCTGTATCGTACCTGCCATGCCCGCTCCCGTGGCGAGAGCGCCTGCGTTTCTATCTTCTTCGGCATAGTCTTCGTAGTCGTCTTTATCAACGAGGCGCTCGCTGCTATAGTTATTTTTCCAGAGTGGGCTAAGCCAAGTATACAGCGTGTAGAACAACGGCAGAGTGTATACCACGAGAGCAGCCATGATCTGTACATTGCGTATTTCGGTGCGGTTCCATAGCCACACGAAGTCCCATACGAAGTAGTTGGCGATGCCCCCTATGCAGAAGAGGACCGTGCGATTGGCGTTTGTGTAGCGTGCCAACGGGGCGGTGAGTGCCACCAGCCACATGAGATACCAGGGCTGGAACCAGAGAGCCGCGAACGCCAGGTAGACGAATATGATCTCATAAAAGGCCACCAGCGTCCGGTCGATGAGCCTGCTTCGCTCGTCCAACGTCTCAGCATTTCCACTCCTGAATATGCTAAAGGCCAAGAGCAGTGTCAGCAGTGCTATTAGTCCTAGCGCAGCGGTGCGTACAACGGACTCGGCATTGGCGCTAGCTACTCCATATATGTCTACCATCGTATCCACGACGACTTTGGGAATGGACGCCGTAAAGAGGTTTTGTCTACCCAGCGCGCCGATGCTTTGTGGCCCCTGCCAGAAAGGCGCGTACAGCGCCACTATCAATCCTACCGAGACTACAGCCGAAATCGCCAATGTAGTAAGCGCGTTCGACGCCGATAATGGGCCTGAGCTTTCTCCTTGCCGTTTGGGATTGCGATTTTGCACTCTGTCACGCCAGATAGAGGCTGCGGCTACCGGCACAAGCAACAATGGAATGAACTTGGTTAGTGCGCCCGCGATGAGCGCCGGTATT
>JBBSIK010000386.1:0-3628 GCA_038232115.1 Chloroflexia bacterium | reverse complement strand
CGATCCCAACTGGAAGCCTCAAGGAGACGCACGATCGGATGACGAGATCAATGACGAAGTCTACATGGAGAACCTGCCGAAGTCAGCCGCGCAGGTTCTTCTTGAGGCTGGCGCTTCCTACCATCGGCTGGTAGCTGCCCTAGAGGCGCTACCCGGCGAAGACCTATCTCGCATGCACCCGAACCCTTATGCGGACGATGCGTCATGGCCGTCAAAATATCCACTTTGGCAACAGATCACCGGCAATTCGTTAGAGCATCTGCAAGAGCACCGCGAGTCTATAAGGGCGTGGCTTGATGCACATGAGACACATGTTGCAACTGAATGAGTGTTAGCCTGGACAGAGTAATCTTCACCAGGCAAGGCATGCTCGAAGGGGCGAGGCGCACCTTGCCCGTGGCAATCGGCGACATCGCTTTTGCTGTTGTGTTGGGTGTACTGGCACGTCAGGCTGGTATGTCTACCCTGGAAACTATGTTGATGAGCGCCCTCGTCTTCGCGGGCGCTTCGCAGTTCATCGCGGTGGGGCTGTGGATGACCCCGCTTCCGGTCTTCACCATCGTGCTTACCACACTCATAGTGAACCTGCGGCATCTACTGATGGGAGCGTCGTTGCGGCCCTGGCTCTCCAGACTCTCTCCCTTCAAGGCTTATGGCTCGGCGTTCTTCATCACCGACGAGTCGTGGGCGTTCACAATACGCAACTTCGCGGGCGGCGGGCGTGATGCCTCGTTCTTGCTGGGCAGCGGGCTTATGATGTTTGTGCCCTGGGTGTGCGGCACGGGCATCGGGCACCTGCTTGGCGCAAGCGTAAGCGCCAGGGACCTTGCTGAGTGGGCGCTCGATTTTATTTTCACGGCGGTGTTCACGGCGCTTGCCGTTTCGATGTGGAAAGGCAAGTCAGACCTGCTCCCCTGGGTGGTGGCGGCTCTTGTCGCGTTGGCGGCTCACCAATGGCTGCCCGGCAACTGGTACATACTGCTTGGTGGTCTGGCCGGCAGCCTCCTGGGAGCCTTGCGCAATGCAGCTTAACCCCGTGTCTGTGCTCACCATAGTCGGCATGGCGCTGGTGACCTATGCCACTCGCATTGGCGGCTTGTGGCTCATGGGACGGGTAACACCGTCGCCTCGTGTAGAGGCATGGCTGCATAACATCCCCGGTGCTGTGCTGGTCGCCATAGTCACGCCCGCCGCCCTCTCCAATGGCCCCGCAGATGCATTAGCCGCAGCGGCTACCGCTCTGGTGGCGGCACGCACTCGCAACCTGTTGCTGGCGATTGCGCTGGGCGTTGCTGCTGCCTGGGCATTGCGTCGCCTGCTTTCGGCTTCGGGTTTTTCCCCGTAGGTGTAGCAGGCGGCCTGTTGCTCGGTCCCGCGGCCACGCTATAGTCTCTTGCATCAGCCTAGCCGTGGGCACAAACTATGCTCAACAACAGTCAAGCTACACAGAATAGGTTATAATAAACAGTAAAGCCGTAAACTAATTTGCGGCGCATATTATGCAAGAGGTCCTGGGGAATGGTGTCTTTAACATCGGGGTTAAAGCTCGACATAGTGAATAGTTTTGATGAGGCTCCCATTCAGGAAGAGTGGGACGACCTTCTGAGTGGGGCTGCATCGAATGTACTGTTCCTGACTCGGCAGTGGCAGCAAATCTGGTGGTCCAACTTTTCGGCGCGGGCAAACTGTAGCCTCTGTCTGCTTTCAATACGTGATGAAGGAGGAGCGCTGGTGGGCATCGCTCCTCTTTTTATTGAAACTGCACCCTTACCTCCACTGTGCGAGTACAGGCGGGGCGTGCTCAGGCCCAAAGGCGAGGGCGAGCCGTTACGCATAATCCGCTTTGTGGGCGGTATAGACGTAGCCGACTACCTTGACATAATAGCTGAGGCAGATTTCATGCGCGAGGCGTGGTTGCTGGTACTGAACTACTTGATGCAGATGCGGAGCGAATGGGACGTGATAGACTTCCACTCTCTGCCTGAGTTTTCACCTTCGCGGAAGATACTGGCGGATCTGGCCTCTGAGAAGGGTCTGCAAGCCCATATATTTGCCGAGGATGTTTGCCCTGTGGTGGAATTGCCCGGCGAGTGGGAGACCTACCTGATGAGCTTGCGCAAGAAGGACCGGCACGAGCTACGCCGCAAAGTACGCAAGCTCGAAGGCCGCGATGACGCACACTGGTACCTGGTGAATCCCACGGATGAGGAAGCTTTGCAGCGGGCAATGTGGGCGTTTATTTCGCTGCACCGCCTGAGTGGGGTGGAAAAGGCTGAGTTCATGGATGATCGCATGGCCGCGTCTTTCATGGAAATGGCAGCCAGTCTGGCTCCTACCGGCTGGCTCGATCTCGCGATTCTAGAAGTGAACAAAGAGCCTGCCGCCGCCTATCTCTCGTTCAAATACAATGACCGCCTCTACCTCTACAATTCAGGATACGATCCTCGGTTCGGCTCATACAGTGCGGGTGTAGCTCTCCTGGCCTACCGCATCCATAAGGCTATTTTGCAGGGTATCAAGACATTCGACTTCTTGCGCGGTGATGAAGAATACAAGTATGACTTCGGCGCCAAAGACACGTATGTATACAGGGCGGTGTTCCGCCCACAGGAGGGGGATCTGAAACGTAACACGTAAAGAGACGTAAACGCAAAGGCGCGAAGAACGCAAAGTACGCGCAAAGATTATTTGGGTTACGAGTTATATTTCACGTTCCAGACAAACATGTGTAAAATCGCAATGGTAAGCATGCATACCTGCCCGCTGGCCTGTCCACAGGCTTTGTTGGGTGGGCGGGAAACGGGCGGGATGAATGTCTATGTGCGCGAGCTCAGCCGCGAGCTTGGGCGGCGGGGTAAGAGCGTGGACGTATTCACCCGCTTTCAGGATGCGAATACGCCGCAGATACAATCGCTTGGCCCTGAAGCCAGAGTGATCCACCTGCCCGCCGGACCACTCGCGCCTTACGACAAGAACCTGCTTCCGGGGTACGTAGACGAGTTCGTAGCCAGTATCGAGCAGTTTGCCGCGCAGGAGGATATCGAGTACGATCTGGTGCATGGGCACTACTGGGTATCCGGCCTCGTGGCGCACCGGCTCCAGCACACGTGGGGCGTGCCGATGCTGCAAATGTTCCATACGCTGGGGGCGATGAAGAACAAAGTTGCCAAGGATGAGGCTGGCAGGGAGATAGGTACGCGCATAGAGATCGAGCGGCAGGTGATGGAGTGGGCCGACAGGATCATCGCCGCCACGCCGCTAGACAGGGCGCAGATGGTGTGGAACTACGCGGCTGATGCCGGCAAGATCACGGTTATACCTGCCGGTGTCGACCCTGAGTTGTTCTACCCCAGGGACAAGGCCTTTGTGCGCCGCGAACTTGGCCTACCCGTTGATACGCCAATCCTGCTTTTCGTCGGTCGCATTGAGAGGCTCAAAGGCATAGACACGCTGCTAGAGTCGGTGGGTGTGGTGAGCCGCACCTGTGCCGGGCGCGACTTAAAGGTGCTTATCGTAGGTGGTGGCGGTCAGACCGAATACGAGAGCGCCGAACTACGCCGCGTGTTCCAACTGCACCGAGAACTAAATCTCGAGGACCAGGTCGAATTCGTCGGCTCAAAGCCCCAGG
>JBBSIK010000385.1:0-3631 GCA_038232115.1 Chloroflexia bacterium | reverse complement strand
GTTAATCTTATCTAGCAATCAAGGTAGTGTACAACTCTGTGCGTTGTTTGCCAACCGGGTAAGCTTCTGGTGATTACCCACATATCAGGCTACGTATGCTGCCGTGCCGGCAGGCGAGGAAATACTACGCTTTGTCATTCCGAACGTAGTGAGGAATCAGTACGCCTGTATGACAGTAGGGTTGAAAAGTGCCTTACCTTGTACTGCAAAGAAGGTACTCTGCCTCTAACTATCATGCTCCATCGGCTGATTCCTCACTTCGTTCGGAATGACAAAGCGTAGTATGGAAGTGCTTGCCCGCTATGGCAGCGTAGCATAGCTTGATTAGTTGGAGTAAATAGCATAGGGATCTGCCCCTACATAGCGTTGGCCTACCCCAAGTCTGAACACTTACATTCTCGGTCTGTGGTCGTAGAATAGATGGTCGCATCGCCCGATGCCGGCGCATACGCCCTATGCTACTATTGGGATTCAAGATGGGGAGAGTATTTTATTTGGGCGCTTGTTGCGGCTTGCGGCTACTTGCCGGTTCGCGCCGGCAGAGAGGTGGATGATGGATATAGAACTACAGGGGAGGTCGTCGCAGTCTACCGAATTGCGGCCCGTGAGCGGCGGTATGCCGGCCAACGGCTCCGCGCCCAGGCGTGCATCTATACGCACCGAAAACCTGGGCCGCATCTACAAGATCAAGCCCGACCGCAAGGCTCGCAAGCAAGGGGGAGATGTCCAAAAAACCCTCACGGCGCTTGAGAACGTCAACCTTGAGGTGTACGAGGGCGAACTGTTCGGTCTGCTCGGTCCAAACGGCGCAGGCAAGACGACTCTCATCAAGATACTGACCACGCTGCTCGCCCCCACCAGCGGCATGGCCTATGTGGACGGCCTCGACGTTGTGAAGCAGGGGCATCAGGTGCAGCAGCGTATTAACATGGTGAGCGGTGGGGAGACGAGCGGTTACGGTATCCTCAAGGTCAGAGAGAACCTCTGGATGTTTAGCCAGTTCTATGGAGTGACCTGGAAAGATGCCCATGCCGCCATTGATGAGATGCTCAAGATCGTCGAGCTTGAGGACAAGGCGAACGCTCTCGTAAGCTCTCTGAGCACCGGGCAGAGGCAGCGCATGAACTTTTGCCGGGGCTTCATCACCGATCCCAAGGTGGTGTTCCTGGACGAACCGACGCTGGGCCTCGACGTGAACGCAGCCCGCATCGTGCGCGATTTCACCCGCAACTGGCTGCAAACCCACCCCGACCGCACGCTGTTGCTCACCACTCACTATATGGCTGAGGCCGATGAGCTGTGCGACCGGATCGCCATTATTGACCAGGGCAAGGTGCTGGCCTGCGATACGCCGGCCAACCTCAAGCGTATGCTCCAGACGCAGCCCATCTTCGAGATCGGCGTGACGGGCATCACCGACCGCGCCATACCTGCTCTCAGCCAAGCGCCCGGCGTAGCTCAGGTGACGGGCCGTCCCAAGGAAGGCGGCGGTTATACGCTGAAGTTCATCCTGCAAGATGAGTCTGCCATCAGTTCGGTGGTCACCGCGCTCACCGCTCAGGAGGCCGGTATCCTTACCCTCCAAAAGCATGAGCCGACCCTGGAAGATGTGTTCATCAAGCTGGTGGGCCGCAGCCTCCATGCCGAGAGCGAAGAACAGTAGGCTGCCTGTACATGGCGCGGGATTTCTGCGAAAGGAGACGGGAGTGAGGAAAAGTAGAGGCGTAGAGTTATTTTTGCGGGCAGCCTTCGGCAGGGGCTATCCACGCGTGATAGGGGCGCAGCGTGAGGTCAGTTGGATGTTTTTCGACATCCTGATCCCTCTAATCACGATGTCGGCCTCGGTCTTTCTGTACCGCGCACTCAAGGCGCCTGAGGCTTACGTGGGCTTCGTGATCATCGGAGCCGCGATGGCGACCTACTGGCTGAATGTGCTCTGGATGATGGCCTCGCAACTCTATTGGGACAAGCAGGCGGGCCTGCTGGAGATCTATATCATGTCCCCTGTTTCGATGATGGCTATACTGTTGGGCATGGGTATCGGCGGCCTTTACATGAGCACTCCACGAGCGGCGGGCCTGGCGATTATCGGTACATGGCTGTTCGGCGTGCAGCTTGACGGTTCGCAGTGGGGAGCCGCCACCCTGGTGTTTCTGGTGACGATGGCGGCGTTGTACGGGCTGGGCATGGCGCTCAGTTCGGTGTTCCTGGTGTGGGGCCGCGAGGCGTGGCAGGTGTCGCTGGCGTTTCAGGAGCCGGTGTTTTTCCTGTCGGGCATCAACTTCCCCCTCAATCAGCTTTTCACAAGCATACCCGCTCTCATGACCCTGTTCTCGGCTATCGTGCCTGTGGGCTTCGGCCTGGACGCGCTCCGCCAACTCCTGTTTCCCAGCGAAATACAAGGTGTTCTGCCCTGGGGCTGGGAACTGTTGGCGCTGGCCGGTATGAGTGTGGTGTTTGTGGCCGCCGCCTACTTTATGCTCAAATGGATGGAGAGGCTGGCGAAGGTGGAGGCGCGACTCAGCCTGCGCTGGCAGTAGAGCAGGCATGGAGGAGGCTTATCTTGGACAGTAGAGCTGATGTCGCCGCACAGTCGGAACTGCGGCAAAACCTGCGGACCTTTCGTATTGCCGCCTGGCTTGGCTGGCAGGTGGAGGGTAACTGGGCCGACCCACTCGTCTTCTTTATCTTTACGGTGCTGCGCCCGCTTGCCTCGGCCCTCATCATTTTTGTGATGTATGAGGTGATTCGGGGCGGCCAACGCGATAGTTTCTTCGACTACCTGTACATCAGCAACGCCTTCTTCATGGTGGTGCTACAGGCGCTTTCGGGCATGGCCTGGGCGGTGCTGGACGACCGGGAAAACTACCGTATGCTCAAGTACATCTATACATCCCCCGCCCGACACCTGTCCTATCTGCTCGGACGGGCTGTGGCGAAGGTGGTAATCGGGCTGATCACCACAGTCATACTGCTGGCGACCGGCGCTCTCTTTTTGGGGCTGAAGCTGGATGTAGGGCGTGTAGATTGGGGTTGGCTGGCGGTCTACTTCGTGGTCGGGCTGGGTATTCTGCTTGCGCTGGGGTTGGTCATGGCCGGGGTAGCCCTGGTAGTGGCTCGGCACGGCGGGGCGATAGGCGAGGTGGTGGGCGGGGCGCTGCTGCTCTTTAGCGGGGCCTACTTTCCGGTGGACATTCTGCCTACGCCTCTCAAGGAGATCAGCCTGGCAATGCCTGTGACATATTGGTTGGAGGGCATGCGCCGGGCAGTTGAGGGCGGTATTCTTACCGTGACGGCCACGTTGCCCGACGGCAGACAGGTGATCGGGCCGGTCAGCCCCATACTGGCGCAGTTCGACAACCTTCAGTTGCTGATGATACTGCTGCTGTGCCTGCTCGTGTCCACAGTGGTGGCGTATCTGTTCTACACCTGGGTCGAGCGCGAAGCCAAAGAGCGGGGCATGATAGACCGGCTGACCGGCTACTAGGCACAGCTAGGACGACTTTTGCCCGTGCATATTTTGCGCTACATATCCCATGAGCTTACAAAAAATTAACGAAAAACTTGACAGACCCAGCTGATTTTCAATAGACTCTACATAACGACCCCGCGTTTCGCTCCCTTAGAAAGT
>JBBSIK010000384.1:0-3635 GCA_038232115.1 Chloroflexia bacterium | reverse complement strand
GGCACTGCTAATGTAGCACGCAGGCAGGAGGCGGCGGCTCAGTAATGGAAGACGTTCCCAGCCAACAGGGTCTATATGGCCTGACCTACGGCCATACACCCGCGCACAAGGCTTTTGGTGGCGATGTTTATGCCATCGGCTATGACGAAGAGCGAGCTTCCCGGCAGAAGGTGCGCCTGGCGATTATTGGCGGGGGAGGCGTGGCACAGTCCAAGTACTTCCCCGCCATTGCGCGTCTGCGTACCCTGTGGGAGCCGGTAGAGATCGTAGCCTTCGCCACGCGTAACGAAGCGCAGGCGCGAAAAATCGAAGCGATCTACAGAACCCGCCACTACGCCGATTACAAGCAGATGCTGGAGAACGAGGAGATAGATGGGGTACTGGTGCTTGGCCCTGACGACTTGCATATGGAGCATGCCGTGTCTGCACTGGAGTCGGGCAGGCACGTGCTGGTAGAGAAGCCTATTGCACGTTCGTTAGCTGACGCACAAAGAATGTGCCAGGTGGCGGATAAGCGCGGGCTATGGCTGATGACAGTCGCCAATAAGAGGTACTCGCCACCTTACCGCCGGGCCAAACTGCTCATTGAAAGCGGCACAGTCGCCGATCCCGCCATGTTCAGCGGCAAGTTCAACCTCGGCTACAGCTATGTGGACCTGTTCGAGGGCGGCACGATTCATCTGTTCGACATCGCGCGCTACCTGATGGGCGAAGTAGCCAGCATGACGTGCATTGGTGTAGATCGCTACTCCGGCAACAAGAGACGGTACCCGGTAGATAATGCCATCGCAACCTTCGAGTTCGAATCGGGAGCGATCGGCAGCCTCTATACTAGCGCCAGCGCGTTGAGCCTCAAACCTTGGGAGCGGGTGGAAGTGTATGGCAATCACGCCTGGTTAGCCGTTGAGGATGGGCGCGACCTGCTCGTATACCGCAGTGAAGAAGGGCCTGAGGAGAGATGGTCGCCAGTGGTGCCTAACACCTTGCTGTTCGATGAGGAGTTTGGAGGCTTCATGGGCATCCTTGAGAACTTCGCCCAGGTGATCCGCGGTGTTGAGCAGCCGCTAGTCACGGGCAGGGACGGCTACCAGGCATATGAGTTGCTTATAGCCTGCCATCTATCGCTCGCTCGAGGGGAGAAAGTCGTGTTGCCACTAGACCCCACGTCCGCCGATTCTGAAGCACTACAATGGCTCAAGAGCAGAGGATGGCCGGGTGGCATGGAACGTGAGACATAGCCCGTAATCCGTAACCGGAGATCACCCGCTGACAACTGGTAACTAATGGCTGACCACTCCAATGAAGATCACCCGACTAGAAACATTCATGGCGAACGCAGGTCTGCGTAACTACCTGTTCATAAGGCTGCACACAGATACCGGACTTACCGGACTGGGCGAGGCGTCTCTTGAGTGGCAGGAAAAGACGGTACAGACCCTGGTGCACGAATGGGTGGAGGGTCGCGTGTTGGGTCGTGATCCCTTCGACATAGAGCCGGTAATAGGGGGCGTGATACGCGACCAGTATCAGGGCGGCTCGACCATCATGACAGCTATCAGCGGCGTCGAGATCGCCATGTGGGATATTATCGGCAAAGCATGCAACCAGCCAGTATACAGGCTGCTGGGTGGAAGGCAGCACCTTCGCATACCCGCCTACGCGAATGGTTGGTACGGGGGCGCAAACACACCCCAGGAGTTTGCTGAGAGGGCCAGAGAAGCCATTGCCCAGGGATACAGCGCGCTCAAATTTGACCCATTTGGCGTTGCATGGAAAGATATGGCGCAGGACGAAGCGGAGCTTGCCCTCAGCAGAGTGGCCGTAGTGCGTGAGGCGGTAGGAATTCGTGTGGGGCTGATGATCGAATTCCACGGCAGGCTATCTGCGGGGAGCGCCGTTGAAATAATGCATAAATTGGAACCGTACAATCCCACGTGGTGCGAAGAGCCGGTATCCCCCGAAAACCTGGACTTGCTTGCGGAGGTAAAGAGCCGGACAAGGCTGCCCATATCGAGCGGCGAGCGGCTATATACACTCCATGACTTCTACAGGCTTACAAGCCTGCGAGCGGCTGATATTGTGCAGCCGGATATAGCGCATTGTGGCGGAATACTCACGGCCAAGAAGATAGCTGCCATGGCCGCCGTGCAGGACATAAGAGTAGCACCTCACTGCTCCATCGGCCCCATAGCCCTGGCTGCGGCCCTACACTTTGACGTTAGCACGCCTAACTTCATGGTACAAGAGGCTTTCGGGGACTTTGATGTGCCTTGGCGCAACAGCCTGGTACGGGGCTGGAATCCGGTGCAAAATGGCGAGTTCGTGCTCTCTGATGAGCCTGGACTGGGCATTGATATAGACGAAGAAGTAATAGCGCAGCACCCATACGTGCAAAATCCCTTCCCAAGTCTGTGGGACGGAGACTGGCAGACAAACTTCACGCAAAGCGAGCTAGAGCGCCATGAGCACTGATCAACTTGACCTGAGGAAGGAAATAATCGAAGCTTGCCTGTGGCTTGAAGAGGGGGGCTTTGTGGTGGGCACCTACGGCAACGTGAGCGTGCGGGCGGGGGCTTCATTCATCATAACGCCGAGCCGGGTTGACTACCGCAAGCTTACCCCAGAGGACCTTGTAACTGTGTCGCTTGAGGGTAAGGTTATAGAGGCTGGCAGATTGCCTTCTTCGGAGATGGAAGTACACAGGCAAGTGTACTGCGTTCGCCCAGGCGTAGGAGCCGTAGTACATACGCATTCTCTGTATGCCACTGCCCTTTCCTGCATGCATCGTAACGTGCCCGTCATAGTAGAGGAGCAGTCGCAGGTAATAGGTGGGGAGATGCGCTGCACAAGCTATGTTCCAGCCGGGCAGCACCATAACCTGGGTGTGGAAGTAGCGCGAACGCTGGGTGCAGCCAACGCAGTGCTCCTGGCAAATCACGGCATAGTCAATTGCGGAAGCACCCTGCCCGAAGCGCTTTTGACTGCCCTTATAGCTGAACGCGTGGCACAGATGTATCTGCTGACCAGTGCTGCGGGCATGCCGGTACCCGTGCCCGTGGAATACGTGCTCAGCGAGCGGGACCGCTACCTGAATAAGTACGGCACGACCATGGATCACGACAGCGAGCGGGAACACGAGCAATAGCGAGTAGGACACGCCGAGCGTATAAATACTACTGTATAGGAAGCCGAGACCAAACGCATGCCCAGATTATTCAACCGCCACTATACACGTGCCGAACTGCTTCAACGTATCGGGCACATCTCCCAGATAGGTGGAGTGCAGTTGATGATGTCAGATAACGGCCCCTCAAGGGGAGTACGGCTCTTGGAGTTCAGAACTGGCACGGGCTTCAATTTCCATGTAGCAGTGGAACGCGGGATGGACGTAGGCTACTGCGAGTACAACGGGGCATCGCTGGCGTGGATACCACACACCCACCTCCCTGGCCCCTGGTACTTCGAGCAGCAAACGGAATTCGGTTGGCTCCGTACCGCTCTGGGCGGCTTCAACAATTCGAGCGGCATGGTGCATATCGGCAACCCCGAGACGGACTCGGTGGAGCATTACAACTTTCCGGCACGTCCCACGGAGCGATATGGCGTGCATGACCGTATGGCCCTCATCCCCGGCG
>JBBSIK010000383.1:0-3644 GCA_038232115.1 Chloroflexia bacterium | reverse complement strand
CTGCTTGCAAGTGATGTGCCAAAAAATTTTGCGCTATAATATTGACATCATGCAACTCCATCAGGTAGATAGCCTCTTTTACTACCACGACATGCCACATCACTGCGTTGCCATACCGGTAACACGTACATAAGCATGTATAGGCTGACGTTGCTCTCATGGCACCGAAACTGGATAGCCCCTGCTTTAGTCGTTTGCGGACTGCTTGCTTTCGCGCCTAATCTGAACTCCTTCTTCCTCTCAGACGACTTCGTTCTGCTCTCCTGGACCCACATCCATTCCCTCAGTGCTGTGCCCGCTTTCTTCGACCCTCACGCAAACTGGTTCTACCGTCCTCTGGTCAAGCTGGTATACTGGGCCGGGCAGCTGCTGTTTGGCTTTCATGCCGTGCCGTTCCATATCCTTTCACTGGCCCTACACGGGGCAAACGCTTACCTCATATATAGCCTCTTGAAGCAAGCAGGCGGCTGGTCGTCCTGGCTGGCAGGCATGGCCGCGGCTCTCGTGTTCCTGCTAGATCCGCACCACGCAGAAACAGTGTCCTGGATATCCGCTGTGGGCGACCTGATGGGCCTGTTTTGTGTGCTAGCTAACTTGCTGCTATTTCGGCGCTATATGGAGCGGGGCAGCTACTTGGCGCTGGCGGGTGCGCTCGCACTATTCGGAATAGGGTTGCTGGCGCGCGAAACGGTCGCGCTATTGCCAGGGCTATTGCTCTTCTATGTGCTAACGAAAGTGGTGGAAGTAAAATCCCGATGGCAGCGACTTCTGCCCGCGTATGCCGCGCATGTTGCGGTGCTCCTCGCATATTTCCTGGTACAGAGCGCGGGCAGGACCAATGGACAGAGTATACTGGCACGCGGCGGGTTACAGTTCCACCCGCTCAACCTTGATTCGATCCTGCTAGGCATACTCGATTACTCGCATGGCCTGGTGCCCGGTGGCAGCGTGTTCGCAGGGTCAACACTCGACACCTTGAAGGCGCTGGTCTGGATAGAATGGGCCATTATGCTCATAATCGCCTTCTTCCTGTGGAGGCTGAAGCTGCACATGGCGCTCTTTGGCCTGGCATGGCTGCTTTTCACACCACTAGCCTTTGTCTTTTTCAGCCCGGCCACCGATCGTTACTTTTACATGCCCTCTGTGGGGTACGCCATTTTGGTGGGATCGCTACTCGGCTCTGCACTTGAGTGGGCGCAAAAGAGGGACAATCACGCTGCCATCAAGGCCACAGGGGCGGCAGTTGCAGTCGCTCTGCTTTTGCTGCTGGTGACGCGGGGAGTGGGGCTTGTGGGTAAAGTGCTTGAATGGAGGGCGGCGGGCCAGGTATCGGGCGGGGTGCTGCACGACATCCGTCAGACAGCACCCGCCCCACACGACTATACAGCCTACTACATGGTGAATCTGCCCATCTTCCGCGAGGGCATCCCCGTCTTTCAGAACGGCCTGCAAGAGGCAGTCCAACTCACCTACGACAATAACACCACCCTCGCAGTTCACGCCACCAATTGCGCCTCCCTCCAGGACGCAGCCGGCCTCCCTCGGTACTCACTATTCTTCCAGTACAAAGAGAACGGCGCGCAGCAGTTCTCCAGCACCAAAGACTGCGGGCGATGATACAGGAGGTACACGAATGTCATGTCGCAGCGCCCGGCATGAATTATGCATGGTACAGTGACCGTTAGTCTGCGTTACAGGTCGGAGCATTGACAACTACTATGGAAACACAAAGAACACGCAAAGGTTAAGAAAAGGGTTCTCAGCTAAGCACTCGGCCACCATACCTGCTCTTGTTTAGTAGTCAATAGGCCGAGACTATAGTGCGTACCTCAACATAGCTACTGGGGTTTCAATATGGCCGAAAAGAAGCACGACCAGCAAGAAGAAGGTGGCACATACCTTACACTGCTGGGCATTTTCCTATCACTATTCTCGGTGTTCGCAACACGCGCGAAAAAGGGATATGAGTTAAAACCGTTTGACTTGGCGCTCCTGGGCCTTGCCACCTACCGGGCCGGACGTTTGGTAGCCTACGATAAAGTAACCTCACCCCTCCGCACTCCGTTTACCAGGACAGAAAAGGGCGAGTCGGGGGAGGAGCAGGTCGTAGCGAAGGGCACGGGCATACAGAAGGCGTTAGGCGAACTGATCTCGTGCCCTACTTGTATTGGCACGTGGATAGCCGCTGTGCTGATCTACATGCGCGGCATTCTGCCAGGTCCCACCAACCTGCTCGTAGCCATCCTCGGCGTCACAGGCGCTGCCGAACTGCTCGACAATGCGGCAACCGCACTCAGCCAGGTAGGGAAGACAGACAAGTAGCAGGCAGACACAGAGAAGGTAGAGGGGACAAAGAGAGAAACAGCACCCACCTCTCACTCCCCGCGAAGGCCATAACAAGACATAGTCCAATACGCTAAGTCTTACCGGTTAGCCCACCAGGTATATGCTGCCGTCCGCATTGACCGTGATCGCTACCGGACTGAGAGGACGGCGTGCAGGCCCGCGTAACACCTGCGCTTTCGCCGTAGGATCGAACTCAGCGCCGTGGCAGGGGCACCTGAGCACACCCGCGGTGTTCAAGTGGACGACGCAGCCCTGATGAGTGCAAATCGCTATATATGCGCTGTAACCGGTCTGGGTATGCACCAGCACGGCAGGGTCGCCCGATGGCAGTATAAAGTCCAGCGATTCTCCCACCGCCACTGCGCCCGGAGCCGCCACCAGCACCCGTCCCGCAACCTGCACCGGCTCCTGCGTAACTATCTGAGTAGGCTCAGTAGTCGCAGCCGGGGCTGCGGTGGCGACAGAAGCGGATTCGATAGTAGATGTGGGTGGCGGTTGCATGGCGGGTGATGTAGCCTCAGCGGTAGAGAAAGAAGGAGAGGGTGTAGGAGGCTCGATAGGCATCTTCGCGGGGCGCGGCGTGGGTTCAGCTTGAGCTACAACCTCTGCACCGTGCGCGTGCAGCACTCCCCAGCCCAGGCCGGTGCCCGCAAGCACAGTACCTACCAATCCGGCAACACCAGCGCCCAGCAAAGCCCTTCGCGTGAGCAATGTTTCAGCCTGGCCCGCTGCTCCCGCGGAATGAGCGCCAACAGTCACGGAGGGACGTGTTTGCAGCCAATCCTTGAGCAAGTGGTCCAGGGCAAACGGGCCTGATCCTGCAAGCAGCAGGGTAAGCCAGCCGAATACATAAGGTAGATCGGCGCCAAAGTAGAAGGGATGCACATCCCATGTGGCCGAGAGGAAGAAAATCAGATTGATCAGGAGGCCCATAGCGGCGCTGAACCGCGTCAGAAGGCCGAGGAGCACCGCTACCCCGATGCAGAGTTCGCCACCCATTACCATGACGCCGAACAATCCTGCATTGGGTACTGCTACGTTGAGCAAAAACCTTTCGAGAGGCGTGTCTGGGGCGAAACCGCTTATCTGCCTCCCAATGTATTGGCGCGCGGTAGGATCGAGGAAGGCAGGGTCTCCCAGCTTGTCCAGGCCCGCAATGAGGAAGCTCACACCCAGGAAAAGACGCAGCGGCAGGATTGCCCAGCCCGGCAGTGTAATACCGCTTTGTCTGCTGTTTTGAGAAGAAGGAAACTGGTCGTCCATTTGGTTAATAGCCTACGGAAAGGCCGCAATCGTCT
>JBBSIK010000382.1:0-3674 GCA_038232115.1 Chloroflexia bacterium | reverse complement strand
GTGAGAGAGTTGTTGCTTTTGTGCCCTCGCTGATGAAAGGCGCTCACTGAGCACAGCCTGAGACTGAGACTGCGCAGCGTGGCGGGCCTGTATTTTGGCGCGCTGCTCGTGGAGAGCGGATACGGCATCCACCAGTTCCCATATCACCTTGCGCACCTCGGCCAGTTGCACGCCTTTGGCCGTAACCTCACTCTTGTGGGACCCTGCCCGCTGCCGTGCACCACTTTCGTGCTTCTGCGCGCGGTCAAAATCGGCGCATGAAATTAGCCAACGAGCGGTGTACCAGTCCTGCATAACCGCACGCAGTTCTGCTTCGATTTTGCCGTACTCCTGCGCCTGCCTGGCCTGCCGCTCCATCCGCTTGACCTGGGGCTCAAGCTCAGACACGAGGTCATTGACACGGGCCATGTTCTCTTCAGTGCGATTGAGGCGGCGCAGCGCATCTTCGCGCTGCACAAAATAGCCACGGATCGCGGCGGCTTCCTCGAATAGCTCTCGTCTCTCCTCAGGGCGTAGCGAAAGCGCGGCATCAATAAGGCCCTGGCCCACTACCGTGTAGGCCTGCCCAAGCGTGGATGCCACGTCCAGCACCTCACGGAGGCGAACACGGCTCTTATTGATGTAGTATTCGTTCTCACCCGAGCGATAGGCCCTGCGAGTGATAGTGACTTCGGAGAAATCCAGAGGCACTAGGCGATCAGTATTGTCTATCGTGATTGCCACCTCGGCCATACCCATAGGCTGTCTGTTCGACGACCCAGCAAAGATCAGGTCCTCCGTCCTCTTGGCGCGAAGATGCGAAAACGACTGCTCGCCAAGCACCCAGCGTATGGCATCGGCCACGTTGCTCTTGCCCGACCCGTTAGGTCCAACAATAGCACTGACACCCTCGCCGAATACTATGTCGGTTTTGGGCGCGAAGGTCTTAAAGCCGTGGAGATTGAGGTGTTTTAGGCGCAAGGGGAGTTCCCAATTGAACGTAGAAAGTTTCGAGTATGCAGCGATGAGCATGGAGCAGCATGTAGTGCATGGCACACATTACCGGTAGGCACAAAATGCATTGTACCATAGTTAGCTGGAGATGCGGAAAAATAAAAGAAGGACCTGGGAGATCACCAGGTCCTTGCAGTTTTGCGAGTTGAAACTAGCCTACTGAGATCGCTTATCGTCCTCTTCTTGCTGGAACGCCATTCCAGGAGCGCCTTGCAGACCAGGAAGTGTGCGAGGTTGCTCCGGCACAGGCTGCGGGTTGGTGGCGGTCAGTCCACGCTCAGGGCGGCTGGGCGGATTCACGAGTACGGGCAGGGGGCGCGGCATGCCTTCAAAGAGGTTCTCGAAGTCCGTCGCGTCCAGGGTTTCGCGCTCGATTAGCAGTTCGCTTATCTCGACCAACTTGTCTTTATAAATCGTCAGTATATTCTTGGCCGTGGCATACGCTTCGTCAGTGAGAGCGCGCACTTCATGGTCAATCTCGAGGGCGATCTCGTCCGAGTAATTGCGCTGCTCGGAGATTTCGCGGCCCAGGAAGACAAGCTCTTCCTTGCGGCCCAACGCCACCAGGCCTAGCTTCTCACTCATACCATAGCGCGTCACCATCTGGCGGGCCATCTCGGTTACGCGCTCGATGTCGTTGCTCGCACCCGTCGTGATCTCCTGAAAGATAATCTCTTCGGCGGCGCGGCCACCCAGCGCGAACGCCAGGTTGTCCTTGAACTGCGACCTCGACCACATGTAGCGGTCTTCGCCGGGCAGCACACGGGTGTAGCCCCCCATCATGCCACGAGCGATTATGCTGATCTTATGTACAGGGTCCACGTTGGGCAGCATACGAGCCACCAGAGCGTGTCCAACCTCATGGTATGCTGTGATAGACTTCTCGCGGTCGGAAATCAAACGGCTGCGGCGCTCGGGGCCTGCGATCACGCGGTCAATTGCCTCTTCCATTTCGGACATGGTAATCGTCTTGCGATTGCGGCGAGCAGCCAGGATAGCACTCTCGTTCACCAGATTCTCAAGGTCTGCACCCGAGAAGCCGGGCGTCTGCTTGGCAAGCGTCTCAAGCTGGATGTTCTTTTCGAGGGGCTTGCCACGACTGTGTACGTTGAGGATAGCCAGGCGACCCTTGATGTCGGGGCGGTCCAGCACTACCTGGCGGTCGAAGCGGCCAGGACGCAAGAGAGCGGGATCGAGCACGTCAGGACGGTTGGTGGCGGCTACTACGATGATATTGGTCTGGCTGTCGAAGCCGTCCATCTCTACAAGGATTTGGTTCAGCGTCTGCTCGCGCTCGTCATGCGAGCCACCCAGCCCGGCACCACGATGGCGACCTACGGCGTCTATTTCGTCCACGAAGATAATGCAGGGCGAGTTACGCTTTGCCTGATCAAACAGGTCACGCACGCGACTGGCACCCACACCGACAAACATCTCGACAAACTCGGAGCCGGAGATGGAGAAGAACGGTACGCCTGCCTCACCTGCCACCGCGCGAGCAAGCATCGTCTTACCGGTGCCGGGAGGGCCTACAAGTAGCACACCACGCGGAATACGAGCGCCCAGCGCGTTGAATTTTTCGGGGTACTTGAGGAACTCAACTACTTCCGCAAGCTCCTGCTTGGCCTCGTCAACACCAGCCACATCCTGGAAGGTGATGCTGACTTTGTTGCCGGTAAAGAGCCGCGCCCTGGACTTACCGAACGACATGGCCTGGTTGTTGGTGCCCTGCGCCTGCCGCATCATAAAGACGAACGCCCCGACAAGCACCAGTGTCGGCAACAAGAAACCCAATATGCCAAGATACTGGCCCCACGAAGCCGTCTTTTCCACGCTCCAGTTGAGAGCCTGAATCTTCTCCGGCGCGATGCCGTAGTTCTTCAAGGTCGTGATAAAGTCTGTCTGCGGCTCCTTGAGGGTAATCTTGTAGTCGGTCTTGTTGTCGCCGTAATAGAGATTGACACTATTGGTGTCCTCGTGCCCCACGGCCTTGCTGATCTTACTGTCGCGGACATCCTGCACCGCCTGGGATAATGGGATCTCCTGGTTAGAGGGACGATTTCCCATGAAAGTAAAGAACAGTACCAGCATGGCCACCATGATGAGGACCCATACAAAACTATTTCGTAACCATTTGTTATCAGTCATTCTTTTTATCCTCTCGACCGGTTCGGGCTTTCTCGTCACACTAGAGCGGCGATATATCCAGAATCCACCGAAGATTAGGTCGCAATTCCTGGCCTCTTATATGTTTAACGCCGCTTTCAACCAAAGGGTTCTAAACCGAGCGGAGAATACACTTCCGCTACACGATTATACTACTGTTGCGCATAGGGTGTCAAAGACAAAGAGGCGGTCAGGAGCGACAATTGGCTCGCCAGAAGTACTAGCTTCGGATCGAGTGTCTGACCATTATCGTCTTGCGTAAGCGGGTATGCTAAAGTACAATCTTCATGCCCAAGTATCTGGCGAGCGCATTCCTGAACTCAGTACCTAATGTGCGGCTAACTATGCGCCCTCCTTGAGATCATGCTAAGATTTCGGGCGCACCCGTTCCTCCATGCCTCTTACGGATAACTGCATGTACGCGTCTTATGCGTCGGAGGTTACAGTTGTGCAACTGTAACCTATTCGTCTCGCACAGGTTCAGTAAGGTATGCTTTCGGTGAACAGGGCACTAC
>JBBSIK010000381.1:0-3684 GCA_038232115.1 Chloroflexia bacterium | reverse complement strand
TCTCATGGTGATGAATGCAGTGGATGTGGAAGTAGAACGCCTGTTGGTGGCCGGCAAAGAATCTGCCCGCACGGGCGATGTAGCTCAAGCCAGGTCTTACCTGGCGCAGGTGGTTGAGCGCGACCCGCAGAACGAGCAGGCGTGGATGTGGCTCAGCGGAGTTGTGACCGAGCCTGAAGAACAGCAGATATGCCTCGAAAACGTACTGGTCATCAATCCCTATAACACCAAGGCGCGCAAAGGCCTTGAGTTCCTCAGCGTCAAGACCGGTGTGGCTCCTCATGCGCCACCGGTTCCTACTGAATTTACCGCGCCTCTCACCGATCTGTCGTCCTACGGCGATGTACCGCAGCCTCAGGCACACAACGCGCCTCCGCCCACTATGCCCCCAAGCGACATGAGTCTGCCGCCCTGGATGCAGAACGGCTCGGCGGCTCATGTGCCCGTCTCGCCTGCTGCTGATCCTGGCTTATCTCTGGCGCATGACAATGGCTTCGCCCATGATGCCGCGCCTTTTGCTCCACCCTCATCATCTGCCTCGCCTGCTGCCAACAACGCGGCAGCCCTCCCGAACGACCCATGGGGTGGCAGGAATGTCTCCGCCAATAGCCTGGATATAGATTGGTCCAAGGGCCTCGACGCAGAACCCGCCGCGCCGCAGAGCAACAGCTTTGGCACGGGGCAGTTCGGCTCGGCTGATCCCCAGGCATGGGGCAGCATGGACATGTTTGGGAGGGCGAACGACGCCTCAAACGGTGTGTATAACGCACAGCCCCCCGATGGCTCGATGCCGGGCTGGTCGCTAGACGATGGGCAGGGCTTGGAGGTGATACGAGCAGGCACACTCGGCGCCGAGCAGCAGGATATGGGCGGCTATTCACCCATGGGCCCGTCAGGTGACTTCCAGCTCCCTCAGCCGAGCGATTTGCCCGGCTACAATGCGAGTATGCAAACAGAAGCCAAACCCTGGTATGCCCAATCCTCCTCGTCCACAGGTATGCTGCCTCAGAATCCTACGGGGATACTCGCCGGCATGGACCTGAATGGTGACCAGCATACCCAGCACCTGCCGGGTGGACGTATGAAACCCGCCGTAATGGTGGCGTGTCCCAACTGCCACGAGCAGGTAGCAGATACCGCGCTGGCCTGCCCGCACTGCAACTTCGGCTTCTTTATTAACTGCCCGCACTGCCACGAGCTTGTTGACACCATTGACGCCAAGACGGGTGAGACCGAGCCATGCCCGTACTGTGGGACAGAGATTGAAAAGATGAAGCTGGGTATGACCAACGCCGATTCCAACTCGCCGTATCTAAGCCAGAAGCCTGTGAAGATGGAAGCGCCAATACCTGCTATGCAGCACTATACCGCTACAGCCGCTGCTCACCGTGGCTTTAGCTGGGGCTGGGTTGTGGACCTGATGTGGCTCGCGGCCGTGGTGATTCTGGTCTGGGCTTTTACTCAGCTACCGGTGTGGCTGCACCTGACGGGCCAGTACCAATAAAGCTTACAGGCGATGCGTAACAAGTTATTGTTTCAGGCAGAGGGCGAAGGACCGTTGGTTCTTCGCTCTTTGTCGTGAAAACGGGCCTAAATATTGTGGGTAGAACAGCGGCCTTTTTCGGTTATAATGGGGTCACGCGCTACGTTTCACTCGTCATGCGCATATCTATTTACTTTGCCAGAGAGGTCTAGTTGTGCCACACAGCAGCGACACGGACAGAGAGAGCAGGCGCGTCTCCAGAGTCGGCAAAGTTATCGACTTGCAAGGCTATCTGGCCGCCGAGCGCGCCCTGGACCTACTACTACAGACCGACCCCTCGGATGCGCTTTACCCCCAAAGACTTGAGCAGGCCTCCCGATCTGGGGCCTCGATGCTGGCGGTGGTAACTCGCCGCCTCGATGCGTACCATCCGGATGACCTCGATGCGCTGGGCAGGGTTGCCGCCGCCTATGCCTCTCGAGACGAGGCGATAGCGCATTTGACACGTACCGCCCATGACCGCCGCGGCCCTGACGCTCGCCGCCTAGGTGCCATGCTCGTGCTAGAGTATTGCCTCAGTGTGCCTCCCAGCGACGACTTTCTGGCGACCCTACGTGATCCCACAACTGCCCTGGCAATGTCCTTCTTGGGGGCAACTCGTGGGGCAACCCGGTCGCCCTTGTTGCAGAACTATACGCAGGCGCTGCTGACCCAGCCATCCGAACTGCTCTACTCGCTTTTCAGGCGACTCGTGGCTATTGAAGGCGATATTCCGGTGGAAGTTGCGCGACTTCTTGCCCTCCATCCGGACGCTGAGTTGTCGCGTGAGATAGTGGATGCGTTGGTGGGCCAGGGTAGCAAAGCCGCTATTCAGTGCCTGGCTGTGCTGGAGCCAAGCCTCTCGCCTGATGCCGGTCGTACAGCCAATCGCGCCCTGCACAAGCTGCGGCTGTCGGGCTATAATCCTCGTCTGCTTAATGCCCCCACAGGTAGCTGCCGCGCTTTACTTAGTCCCATAGACGGAGGCGGCAACCGCTTGTTGGTGTTGCTCGCTCCCGGCCCTGACTCGGAAAGTACGGCTATGCTAGAGATGTATCTGAGCGATGCGGAGGGCTTGCTGGAGGCATCTGCCTACCTGATGTGCGGGCAGGATGCTGTGCCAAGTGCCGCTGACCTGGGCCACGTACACCAGTATTTGCCGAAGGGTTGGGTGCCGGGCGCTCCACGAGATGTGGAGGACAGTGACCGCGATAGCCCTGCGACGACGTTCACAATGCTTGAAGCTCCCTATCTCTACGGTCTCAATCTGCTGCGTGAAGCCGTGCGCCAAAACTGGCTGTCCGTGGCTCCGCTGCCCCTCGAATACTGCCTGCTCAACCATCTATTTTGGATACACAGCGATGGACTTCAGGACGTCATGTTTGATCCTGATGAGGGTGACGAGGAGATCATTCAGCATCTGGTGCCACGCGAGGCCGACTTGCTGATGAATTCGATTTTCGACAACTGGTATCTGGCGAGCGCCTCGGCGCGTGAGGTGGCCGAGGAGATTAGCATGCTCAGTGGCGGGCCGCCGAAGGAGCTGACCGACGATAATTGGCGTTTGCTCCTCCCCGCCCTTATCCGTCTGGCGCACGACGAGTTTGGCTCCGAAGTACGCGATCACTATGCGGCCAGGTTGCGGCGCATGTCAGAATGGCTGCGGCTGTCAGGGCAGTATCATGATGCTGCATATGCGGCATCCGCCGCGCGCACAATGCTGAAATCGCCACCGGAGACGAACCTGCTCGTGCTACGTCTTGTGCAAAGGGGCATACTGGTGGCTCTCGGAAGGCTCGCATCCGAAGGCGGCGGCGCTCGAGTCAAGAAGCGGCGAACGGGCGCGGGCAAGGGCGCGTAGTTGCGGGCATGGACGTGATTGCTTATACTTAGGTCAGACGCGTATTAGCGTCGTTTACAGGTAGAGGGAGAAAATATAGTTAATGCCAGTGTATGAATATGAATGCAAGAACTGTGGGCAGCGCTTCGACAAGATCCAGCCGGTGACCTCTGAGGCGCTTACGGAGTGTGTACTCTGTGGAAAGGGACCCATTCGCCGCGTTTTTCAGCCTGTGGGCGTGATATTCAAAGGGAGTGGCTGGTACAGCACCGACAATCGCAACTCGAACAAATCCAGCCAGGCGTCCACCTCCGGCAATAGT
>JBBSIK010000380.1:0-3706 GCA_038232115.1 Chloroflexia bacterium | reverse complement strand
GCTCTTCCTGTTTGGCACGGCGGGTTATCTTATCGCGGCGTTTTCGAGCGGGTTGCTGGTGGAGAAGCTTGGCACCCGGCGCTTCCTTGTGCTCGGCGCGAGTGTGTTCCTGTTAGGTGCGGCTTTGCTGGCGATGATGCTGCCCTTTCTGTTGGTGCTCGCCTCTATCCTTGTGCTCGATTTTGGTATCGGCGTGATAGATGCGGGGTTGAACTCATATATAGCTGGACTACCCAACAACACATCATCGCTCAACTACCTGCATGCCTTCTATGGCGTAGGCGCGCTGATTGGTCCTATAGTCGCTTCGGGGTTCCTGGCACTGAGCCTGGGGTGGAACAGCGTTTATATCCTGTGGGTGTGCTTCAGTGGTTTGATGGTGCCTGGAATATGGCTCGGCTTCCGGCACAATGATGCTGCCAGGCATGGAGCAGCAACAAAGCAGAGCGGCAACGTGCTTGCGGCGGCTCTACGGCTCAGGACCGTGTGGGTCGCTGCCATTTTCCTTGCCTTCTATGTGGGCGGTGAGGTGAGCCTGGGCAACTGGAGCTACAGCCTGCTCACCGAGGAGCGGCACCAGGCATCTCTGTTGTCGGGTTGGACGGTGAGCGGCTTCTGGATGGGGCTTACCCTGGGGCGGCTTGTATTGGGCAAGCTTTCGGCGCGATTGGGCGACAAGGCTCTCATACAATGGTGCCTGGCCGGTGTAGTCGTGGGGCTTGTGCTGGTGTGGCCCTCATGGGAAGTGAGCGCCGCCGTGGGCCTGTTCGTCACGGGCTTCAGTCTCGGCCCAATCTACCCGACGACTATAGCCGCTACGTCCCGCATGGTAGCACCGCGCCTGTTGCCCAGCGCGATAGGCTTCCTCGCAAGCGCAGGCAGCATGGGCGCGGCCTTCTTCCCCTGGATAGCGGGCAATGTCGCGCAACGTCTAGGATTGTGGGCGCTATTGCCTTATGTCATGCTGCTCACGGTGCTCATGCTGCTCTGCTGGTGGTTCTTGCAAGCCCAACCTGCCGCCGAGGCGAGCCGTGTGGAAGCGAGACTTGAGGCTGGGGATTAGTAGAGGTGTAAGGCGATGCAGTGGTACTCCCCTGATGGGTGGGTACCAAGTGTGAACACTTACTTTATCGGCTATCATTGGCAGCTCAGTCTGAAATGTGCGACAATACGCAGGGTACGAGGCTGCTTGCGCTCTGCGTGATCCCCAGGAGAGCTATCAAAGTGCAGCCTTCCCGTTATGCATAGGAGAAGCGTATTGAACAAGCGTAACGTGGCAAAGGGTGGTGCGTCTTTAAGAACTAAGAATTCAGAATTCGATGAAACTTCTCCACATAATCCAGCGGTACCACCCCTATGTCGGCGGCTCGGAGCTATATTTCCAGGAGCTTTCCGAGCGGTTGGCGAGGGCGGGGCACAGGGTGGAGGTGTGGACCACCGACGCCTGGGACCTTGATTACTTTTGGACGAAGAAGGCCCGCCGTATAGCCAATCCTCGTGATGTGCATAACGGCGTCACTATCAGGCGATTCCCCGTGCGCCATCTGCCGTTGCCTTCTATCTACTATCGTGCCTGGCGGCGAGGCATGGCCGTGTTGAGCGACTTGCCTTTCGACTCCACTGGTCTGCTCTACAGGATGTCAAGAATGGCGCCGTGGGTGCCATCGCTGCGCCGGGCGCTTAACGCACTTCCCCCAGGCTCATTCGATCTCGTGCATACCACCAACGTCCCCTTCGAGTCTATGATCGCGGCGGCTGCCGACTACGCCGAGCGAGTGGGCATACCTCACATCATCACCCCATTCACGCACCTGGGTGAACCGGGCGATCGAGGCATTAGCCGCTACTACTCAATGCGCCACCAGTTGGACCTGGAGCGTCGGGCTTCCAGTCTGATCGTGCAAACCCGCCTGGAACGCGATTTCCTGGCCGATTTGGGAGTGCCCGCCGGGAAGATGCATCGCGTAGGTGTTGGGGTCAACCCGTATGAGGTTGTAGGCGGCAATGCAGAGCGATTCAGGAACAAGTATGGCGTGAAAGGCCCCATCGTATATTACATAGGCGCGGCGGCTTATGATAAGGGCACCACCCACACGATAGAGGCGATGCAGCGAGTGTGGGCACGGGGCGTGGATGCCACTTTCCTGATGGCAGGCTCCACTATGCTCGACAAGTTCCGCGACTACTACGACGACCTGCCGGATGATGTGCGTGAGCGGTGCCGGTGGCTCGGCTTCATATGCGAGGAGGACAAGCGCGATCTATTGGCGGCGGGCCAGGTGTTTTGCATGCCCTCGCGCACCGACTCGTTCGGCATCGTCTACCTGGAAGCCTGGCTCAATGGCGCGCCTGTGATAGGTGCGAACGCGGGTGGCGTGCCCGAGGTAGTATCGGACGGCGTGGATGGCTATCTGGTGGAGTTCGGTGACGTGCCTGCGCTCGCCAACATGATCCAGTTCCTGCTCCAGCGCAAAGACATCGCCCGCGAGATGGGCAAATCCGGTCGCCGCAAAGTGCTCGCCGAGCATACCTGGGACCACAAGATCACACGTATTGCCGAGATCTACAGGGAAGCAGCGCGGGAGGCTAGGGGCTAGTGCGGATCAGGGCACATATTAGGAGAAGAGGGGGTGTAGGGGTCCTCTCCTACCGGGGGCGGGGGTGTACCCCGAAAAACCCTCTACTTCCTAACAAGTTGGTTGAAGATGCACCAGGCAATAAAATTGCTTCTGACCGCTGGCTCCCAGCTCCCGATCCCTACTTGCTGGTGTGCTATAATTACCCAAATGTCTCAGGTTAACAACGCTGCACGTTTGCGCTTCTTTATACTGGCGCTGGGTTTAGCACTCTCCGGCGCGCTTTCCCTCTTTCTCAACCTTGTGCCTGGGCAGCGTGCTTTCGTTGATGATCCTCCCGGCAGATCATACCCAGGCACCGGCCTTTTCACGACTCCCGACCACGTATATGGCCTGTATGACATCGAAACAGCCGCAGCCGGCACCACGTATCGCTGGTCTGGATCGCACGTTACGTGGACTTATCCCTATCTCGCCGGCATGGGCAGGCACGTTGATGTGAGCCTGCGCCTGGCATCGTGGGTCAATCCCGCAGTTCCAGCCAGGGTGATCGTCGCCTTGAATGGCAAGCAGGCGGCAATCTTCGATGTCACGACTGACTTCAAGACGTACCAGGCCACGCTCGATACAGCACAGACCCCGAACCCTTATCTCGACCCCGCTTATGTGCAGGTAGACCTCACCAGCACCACGTTTACTCCGCCAGGTGATCCGCGTAAGCTGGGCGTGGCCGTTGATTGGGTGCAGGTGCAGCCGCGCAAGAGCAATACCGAGATAGCTCTCAACGTGGCAGTATGGGTGCTTTTTACTGTACTGGTGCTCTATATCGCCACAGGCCGCATGAGCCCCATGTGGGCCGCAACTTATGGCACGATGGCGTTAGCTACATGCGCAGCGATACAGCTATCCGCTACGCCACGCGCTATTTCGGCAACAGTGGAAGTGGCGCTGGCGGGATTGGCGTGGGTACTGGCGGCGCTGCTTGCTCCACGAGAGAGGTGGGGCTGGGGGTTTGTGCTTGCGGGCTGCACGCTCTGGCTCGTCCTGGCGGGGCGTATGTTGGGCGACTGGCAGATAGATGACGCCTATATCTCTTACCGCTACGCCTGGAACCTGTCTCACGGCTTCGG
>JBBSIK010000379.1:0-3707 GCA_038232115.1 Chloroflexia bacterium | reverse complement strand
GCCACAATGTCGGCTTCCGCAACGAGCCGGTCTAGATCGCTCGAACGCGAGTGCGCGACTGTAACGGTGGCGTTGCGAGCCAGGAGCAATTGCGATAGTGGCCTGCCCACGACTCCGCTCCGGCCAACCACCAGGGCTTGCCTGCCCTCTACCTTGATGCCATAGTAGTCGAGTAAAGCGATGCCGCCCGCCGGTGTCGCGGGCACATAACCATCGAGACCCAGGAACAGACTGCCGATGTTCACAGGGTGGATGCCATCAACGTCTTTGTTGGGATCGAGCACATCAACAAGCGCATCAAGGCCAATGTGCGGTGGAAGCGGCATCTGAACGATGACCCCGGCGATTTCGGGCAGCACGTTCAAGCGACCCAGTTCTGCCTGAAATGTGGCGCGCGCAGTGCTTACCGGCAACTCTATGACCGTAACATCCAGCCCCACTTCTGAGAAGGACTTAGTGATGCGCCCACTGTAACTCACCGAGGCCGGGTCCGACCCGACCCGAAGCACTGCAAGTCCTGGTAGCCGTCCGAATCTTTGCTTGAGCGCGTCGGCTTCCTGGCGGCATTGTTGGCGCATCTGTCTTGCGACCTGCCGCCCGTCCAGAAGGATAGTATCGCCCAACGCACCTGCCACCCTACTCTGTTCTTGCTGCTTCATGTCCATCTATGGCTGTACTGCTTTCATGTTAGCCGACGTAATCTGCGTTTCCTTATAGCATGCACGCTGTACTTTCACCTGCTTTTGACTGAACCAATACGCTACGCGGCTGTGCCTTCGGAGGAGGGTTCCACGAGGTTTGGTGCCGCGGTCCGGCTCTCAAGGTGGGCGAGCGAGTTAAGGAGGATAGTGCGACTCTGACGGTTTACGTGATCAGCCAGCACCACCGATACCCCCGTGTTGCCCTGCTTCGCCTGCCTGGTGCGCTCCAAATCGGACAGTTCCCAGCCGTTTAGGCCCGCGACGAGCGACCATAGCGCCATGCCGTGCGATACGACGATGATGGCCTGTCCTCGGTGCCTGGTGATCGCATCCACGTACCAGTCGAACATCCTCTGCTGCACCTCGGCTGTAGTTTCGCCACCTGGCGTCCTGAAGCCCGAAGCCTGGTCCCGCCACATGGAGAGTTGGCCGGGGAAGCGGGCCTCGATCTCATCGCTCACAAGTCCCTGCCACTCACCGACATGTATCTCGCGGAGCGCCTCCACCTGCTGTGGAACAAGGCCGAGCCTTTCGCCTATAGCCCTGGCCGTTTCGAGAGCACGCTTCAGATCGCTCGAGTAAAGGGCGCCAAAGTTTAGCTGTTGGTCCGCAAGCCAGGCGGACACGGCGCGCGCCTGCTCCTCGCCTTCCTCACTGAGAGGCACATCGAGCTGGCCCTGGAAACGCCGCTCGATGTTGTAGGAGGTCTGCCCGTGCCTCACAAGGTAGATAAGTGTCTGGTCCTCGCTTATTGTTTCCCATGTGCGATTAGTAGGTTGGTTCTGTTGTTTTGCCGCCAGACTCATATAGCACCCGCCGGCTGCACCAGCCTCTTCCAGTAATGGTCTGTTCGGTAGACCTGCCTCCAACCCATCTTGTCGTACAGATTGCGGGCGGCAGCGTTTTGATTCTCCACAAAGAGCGTGGCGCTGCACACCTCACGCGCCCCCAGATA
Organism: Chloroflexia bacterium; assembly: GCA_038232115.1. Classification (GTDB taxonomy): domain Bacteria; phylum Chloroflexota; class Chloroflexia; order QHBQ01; family JADMIH01; genus JADMIH01. Next base: position 2,051 of record JBBSIK010000379.1, on the reverse strand, counting down.
GTTGAGCGTCTCCCTGATGAGGGCCTCAGCGATGCCCATGCCCCTGTAGGCGGGAAGCACCCCCACGGTGCCGACATAGCCCAGTTGCTTACCACTCGTATAGTCAATGCGCGAGCGGCTTGTTCCTACTTCGAGGCCTGTGCGGCTGTCAACTGCGAAGAAGTACCCCTCCGGCGACACGCCTTCCTCAGAAAGCTGGGCGACTATACCCTCGGCAGTGGCGTGCTCGTTGAAGCTCTCTCGGATCAGTTGGGCCCAGCGCGCTGCGTCATGGTCGGGGTTGCCGAAGCGTCTGCATACGATTCCTTCCGGCCAGCGCGGGGGCACCGGATCGCACAGACCGTCTATTCGCATCTGCCAGTAGCTCGACTCAACGTGAAGGCCACGTCTCTCCAGGAAGCTCGCCGAGTCGGGGCGAGTTTCGCCCGGCGCAAGAAACACAGGCGATGTCATATGTGTTATCGCCAGTTCCCGCGCGCGTGCTTCAACCAGATTATACAGCGCGCCCCCTACACCCTCATGCCGGTGCTCTGGCAACACCGCTATCTCGAAGCCGAGTCTGGGCGCGCCGTGGCCGAGCCGTATGGTCTGCGAGCACCCGATGAAGTCGCCGTCCGACCCTGGGAGCACGCTCACATCAGATTGAGGGACAACCCATCTTCGACGCCACCGGGTCAGCATATCTTCTTCCGTTGGGGGACCGCTTGGGGGCCAGGCACGTGCCCGCTCTAGGAGGAGTCTGAGTAGCGGTAGGTCTTTGGGTGTGTAAGGACGCAGGCCCTTGAGTATGCCGTCCATGAATATCCTGAGAGATGTGGTGCCGCGCGAAATTTGCATGTTAGCTTTTATTGTACCCTATTAAGCGCAAAAGCCGCAGAGCCGGAACGCGCCCGACACCACGACTCCTGTGCGAACCCACCGTCTAAAAATGCCGTCTGACTACGAAGTCCGCCAGATCGAGCAACGATTGTCTGATCGGCACGTCGGGGAAGCCTGTGAGCGATGCCTTTGCCTCATCTACGAAGCGCCTGGCCTCGAAGTTGGCCCGCTCTACTGCGCCAGACCGGTTGATCAGCGCCATAGCCTGTTCCACAAGCGCCTCGGAGCGGTCCTCATTCCCCACGACCTGCCGGATTATCTCACGACCCGCCTCGTCCGCATTTTCCATGTAATACATCGTAGGGAGTGTGACGGTGCCCTGCCGCAGGTCGCCTCCCGCGGGCTTGCCAAGCTGTTCGGTTGTGGAGCGCACGTCGAGAATATCGTCAACGATCTGAAAAGCCATGCCGACTTGCCTTCCATAGTGTCGCAATCGCTGCACTTCGTCCTCGGTCGCATCGGAAAGTACAGCGCCTATCTCACCCGCTGCCGCGAATAGCACCGCTGTTTTGGAGTAGATGCGCTGGTAGTACTGCTCGACGGATCTATTGATGTGGTGCGTCGATATCTTTTGCTCGATCTCACCTTCGCAAATAGTGACCAGCGATTCGGCAAAGATGCGCGTTGCCCTCTGCTTGCCGCCCATGGTGGATAGCACGGCAGACTTTGCGAAGATGTAGTCGCCCACGAGCACCGTGGTGCCGGGATCAATCAACGAGTTGAGGGTAGGAAGGCCCCGCCGGACGAGGGCATGGTCAATGGTATCGTCGTGTACGAGGGATGCTGTGTGCAAAAGCTCGATGGCAGCCGCCATGGGGAGGAGATGGTCCAGGTCATAGTTGTGGAACCTGGCGACCATGAAGAGGATTGCGGGTCGCAGACGCTTGCCCCCGGCAGCGATAATTGCCTCTACAGCGCCATGGACGAGTGGGTTGTCCAGGGTGGTCGTCGAGCGAAGAAGGTCGTCAATCTTGGTGATGTCCTCCGCCACTGGCCCAAGTATTTGTTTTAGATCAAGGCTGGAATGAGACGCCGTGTAGGAGGTCATATATCACTCGCTCTTTGCGAAAGGTGTTTTTCATATGCTGCATTTCAGGGCCTGCATGCGCCCAAACAGTCACTTCAAGTATAGCAAGGGCAGCAAAGATTGTCAAGATTATCACAATCTTTTC